>JAOUJV010000120.1 GCA_029882995.1 Gammaproteobacteria bacterium
AGCGTCACGCAGAAGATCTGGAACCCCTGTTTGTCTCCGGCCTGCTACATGATATCGGCAAGCTGGTAATTTATAGCCGCATACCGGAACTGGGTCGGGAAACACTGGCACGCAAAAAATACAACCATATCGATCTATGCAGTGCAGAACGTGACATCATTGGATTCAGTCACGCTGAACTCGCCGGTGAATTGGCACGCATGTGGAAACTGCCTGACCTGTTACAACAAACATTACAAAATCATCATAACCCCGAATACGCCGAATCCTACCAGATTGAAACGGCCATAATCTGTCTGGCCGACAAGATTGCCAAAGTAGTCGAACTGGGCAAAGGCGGTGTTATTAATGGTGAATTACCCAAGGATCAAAGATTATGGGAAATCGCCGGACTGACATCACAAATACTGGAATCCACTCTGCAGGAAGCATCGCAACAGTTTGAAGAAACCATTAAACTGATCCTGTACGATAACGCGGCATAGGAATCACAATGCAAGGGATTGCCAGTTTCATTTCTCTAGGTAATCCTGATTGTTCGTTATTGCCTCTAGCAGTAATTTTTATTAGTCCTAAAGATTCTTTTAAAAAATATTTTAGATCCACAATCTATAGTTAACCTAAAAGCAAATATGACACATATTGAGATAGATTCATCTGACGATTGCCCATGTGATAGTGGTCTAAGTTATGGGGAATGTTGTTATGAAAAAGATTTTCAATGGGTCAGACACGAAAATGGAGATATTTCACGTTTACTCCCTATTGAAGGCGAGTTAGGAAATGTGCTTGAAAATATAAAAGAACAATTCATGCGTGTTTTTGACAGAGTACCTAGAAAAAATGATCCAATGATATTAGCAAAATATCTTTATTCAGATGCTGACATGGAAAGAGAAACTATAGATATAATGAAGAGAGCAGGCACTCGACCAGAGTTAATATACGCATATAAAAAGACCGGTGGATTAATGGTTACAGAAGCTAATATAGATAAACTACCTACTGCGGATCGTTGGGAATGGGAAGCTGCGATTGAGGAATACTTTGAAAATGAGGGGAACGAAGAGCTATATGATGAAGAAGATGAGGCTTGGGCTAGTTTAATATCTGAGATTGATTCAGTTATCATATTGTTTGGTTATGTGTTGGAATACGGCACAAGCCCAGAATATCAGCCAGAGTTAAATTATAGTAAATTGATCTCACCAGACGAATACTCTTTTATCTGCGCGACACGTAGTTTTAAGACTCTACGTTCAATAAAACATCTCTTAGAAAAAGAAATTGGCTCTGATAGCATTTCCCTTACCAGAAGTATTTATGAAAACTATCTGCGCATGAACTTCATTCGTAACAACCCGGGTAATCTGAGAGATATAGTAGATGCAGTAGTAGGACTAAAAGAAGGAACACACAGCTATCCCGTTAGTAAGAAAGGAATTCAAAATAAACGAAAAATTATAGATAATTCTACTGGGGAAGAATTTGAAGGCTATATATCGAACTTCCGAATGGCTGAAAATAGTGATATTCCTGAGGATTCCTCCCTTTTTATTTATATTTACGAATTTCTATCAGAATATACTCATCCGAGTTTTAATACAGCGCACATCATTCTTGGGCCATCGGGCACCTTTGACCCTAAAAATAATGAACTACATCATGAGGCCTTATTATATTCTCAGTGCTTCTCTATTCTCGTATTAGATGAGGTAAGAAAGCTAAAAATGTTGCGCAAAGAGGTAGCTCTAGATATTTTAGTAGTTACAATAAGAGTACGTAACAATATTTTATATTTGATTAATAACTTTATTGATCCGAACAATGAGTCAAAATACTTACATGTTTTAAAACAACGGTTAAATCACATCGGCACTTAAACCCAAGCATATTTGGGGTCAGAGTAAAAACTCATAGATATAAGATATATTTTTACTGGATTCCTGCTTTCGCGGGAATGACACCCAAAAAAAGGCCAGATAAAAATCTGGCCTTTTTTAATGCTTAACTGGCTATTTATCCGGCTATCGCATCCTTCACGCGTTGTAACTTTTCTCTTACCTGACTTGCCAAACCTTCTACTTCCGGTTTGTTGACCAAACTCAGTACTGCATTCGGATCCATGAAACCAACATTGATACTGCCGTCTTCTTCCTCGCGCACCAGCACGTTGCATGGCAACAGCAGACCGATATCGGGTTCGGCATCAATCGCCTGATTGGCAAGTACCGGGTTACATGCACCTAAAATAGTATAGGGACGTTTGTCGATATCGAGTTTCTTTTTGAGTGTTGCCTTTACATCGATTTCAGTCAGCACACCAAAACCTTCTTTTGATAATTCCTCGGTGACCTTTTTAATTACGTCATCGAATGAACCGGAAACTGTTACATTAAATCCATACATAATACTTCCTCACTTTTTCAAAATTATTTGTCTGTATTGCTATTACTTGTCAGGTTCTTAACGAGTGCTACCACCAGAACAATAATAACAATCCAGAAAAGGAGTCCAAATCCCCAATGACCAAAACCAAACCAGCTCAACATACCCTCATTATCATGCATCACTTTTCTCCTCGTTGATTAATAAATCAAGCTTGTATGAAAAGCATGCCATGACTATTGCTTGATACTGCTTTGTTTCCAGACCAGAAAGACAGCCGGTAAAAGCACCAGGGTCAGGATTGTGGCACTGATCATACCACCAACCATCGGGGCTGCAATACGACGCATTACTTCCGAACCGGTGCCGTCACCCAGCATAATCGGTAATAACCCTGCAATAATCGCGGCTACGGTCATCATGATCGGACGTACTCGCAACAATGCGCCGGAAATCACCGCATTACGTATGTCTTCGAGGTTCATTGCACGGTTCTCGACTTCAAGCTCCAGCTGCATTTTAGATAATGCCTGATTCAGATAGACCAGCATCACGACACCAATCTCGACAGATACACCGGCAAGCGCGATAAAACCGACACCAACAGCGACCGACATATTGTAACCAAGCAGATACAACAGCCAGAAGCCGCCAATCAGTGCCAGCGGCAACGTGCCCATGATGATGAGTACTTCAACCATGTTGCGGAAATTCAGATATAGCAAAAAGATAATGATCAGTAATGTAACCGGCACTACTATCTTTAACCGCTCCATTGCACGAACCATATATTCATATTGACCGGACCACGAAATGGAATAGCCCACTGGCAAGGTGATTTCCTTTTGCACGATTGCCTGCGCATCTTTTACATACGATCCCAGATCGCGTCCCTGAATATCAACAAATGTCCAGCCGTTAAGGCGCGCGTTTTCACTCTTGATCATGGCGGCACCATCTTCAATACGAATATTGGCAACTTCTCCAAGTGAGATGCGTGCACCATTTGGCGTGACTATCGGAAGCAGTCGCAAACTTTCCACCGAGTCACGCACATCACGCGGATAACGCACATTAACTGGATAGCGTTCAAGCCCTTCTACTGTTTCGGTGACATTCATACCACCAACTGCGGTACGCACGACTTCCTGCACATCCATGATGTTCAGACCAAAGCGCGATGCAGCCAGTCGATCAATATCCACCACGACATAACGTCCACCGGCAACACGTTCGGAATAAACCGATGCTGTACCCGGTACGTCTTTCAGGGTGTCTTCAAGTTGCTTGCCAATTTTTTGTATTTCACCCAGATCCGGTCCGGCAACCTTGATACCTACCGGTGTCTTGATACCGGTGGCCAACATATCAATACGTGTCTTGATGGGCATGACCCATGCATTGGTCAGGCCAGGGAATTTCACCAGACTGTCCAGTTCCTGTTTTATCTTGTCCATGGTCATGCCTTCACGCCATTCATGTCTTGGTTTTAATTGAATGGTGGTTTCGATCATGGTCAGCGGTGCCGGATCAGTTGCTGTATCTGCACGTCCGATCTTGCCGAAAACAGTTTTCACTTCCGGCAAGGTACGGATCAAACGATCAGTTTGCTGCAACAGTTCCTGTGCCTTGCCGATTGAAATGCCGGGGAAGGTGGTCGGCATATACATGAGATCGCCCTCATCCAGATCCGGCATAAACTCGGAACCGAGTTTGGTTAAAGGCCAGAGTCCGACAACAACCAGCAATAAGGAAACCACGATCACCTTTTTCGGTGAATGCAACACAAGATCAATAAACGGCTTGTAACCTGCGATTAAGATACGATTGACCGGATTTTTATGTTCCGGCGTGATATGACCACGAATGAAATAGCCCATTAATACCGGCACCAGTGTGATCGACAGGCCTGCTGCCATTGCCATCGCATAGGTCTTGGTAAACGCGAGTGGTGCAAACAGTTTTCCTTCCTGCGCTTCGAGTGTAAACACCGGCAGAAAACTCAATGTAATAATCAGGAGTGAGAAAAACAGCGGTGGCCCGACTTCACGACTTGCATCGCGCATGATTTGCCAGCGGTTTTCATCATTCAGACCATCACGTTCTATGTGCTTGTGTACGTTCTCAATCATTACAATGGCGGCATCAACCATTGCGCCAATCGCAATCGCTATACCACCGAGCGACATGATGTTGGCATTGATACCCTGCATATACATGATAACGAAGGCTGCCAGTATGCCGACCGGTAAACTGATAATAACGACCAGTGCTGAACGCAGATGAAACAAGAACACCATGCAGACCAGCGCAACAACAATAAATTCCTCGATCAGTTTTATATTCAGTGTGCTGACAGCACGTTTTATCAGGCTGGAGCGATCATAGGTTTCGACAATTTCGACACCGTCCGGCAGGCTCTTTTGTAATTCGGCCAGTTTGTTTTTAACACCTTCGATTGTTGTCAGTGCATTCTCACCCCAGCGCATAACAATGATGCCGCCAACGACTTCGCCTTCACCATTCAGCTCGGCAATCCCGCGACGCATTTGTGGGCCAATTCTGATATCAGCAACATCCTTGAGCAGGATCGGTGTTCCCTGATCACTGACACCCAACGGCACCAGCTCAAGATCTTTCATGGATTTGATATAGCCGGTAGCACGAATCATGTATTCGGCTTCGGCCATTTCAATCACGGAACCACCCGCTTCCTGATTGGCATTACGAATGGCCATGCGGATCTTCGACAAGGGCAAACCATAGGCGCGCAGACGATCCGGGTGTACAACAATCTGGTACTGACGCACCATGCCACCCACGGTTGCTACTTCTGATATGCCCGGCACAGTTTGCAGTTCGTATTTCAGGAACCAATCCTGAATGGAACGCAATTGTGATAAATCATGGTTGCCTTTTCTATCCACCAGTGCGTATTCATAAACCCAGCCGACACCGGTTGCATCCGGACCCAGTGCACTGCGTGCCGCCTCGGGCAAACGCGATGCGACCTGACTTAAATACTCAAGCACGCGCGAACGTGCCCAGTAAAGATCAGTGCCGTCCTTGAAAATGACATAAACATAGGAGTCACCAAAAAATGAATAACCGCGCACGTTCACGGCACCCGGCACGGACAACATTGCTGTCGTCAATGGATAGGTAACCTGATC
>JAOUJV010000119.1 GCA_029882995.1 Gammaproteobacteria bacterium
ATATCAATATCCTTGGAATCAACGCCGGGAATGTCGGCATGTATTACAAAACGGTCAGCCTCTTCCTTGATATCTACTGCCGGTGCCCAGTCACTGGTGACAACATTGTCGTCATTCTGACCAGGCAAACGGGTATCAAATACACGGCTTAGTTCATTTTGCATACGGGCCAGCTGGGTCCATGGATCATATTTAATCAGGGTCATTTTGTTTCTCCTTTCGCATATAAAATTTTTTACGGTTTTTTGATTACCGTGTAGTCGAAATATGTGTATGCCGGAAGTGAATTCAAGGCCTTGTTTTCAGGCATTTTGACCCCATGAAGAGCCCTTTTTGCCATTTGTAGGGTAAATCTTTTTCCTGCTGAGGGCTGGTAATGTCCCCAATATGGTATATATTGAAAACACAACATATAGTGTTTGTGGTTTTACAGAATTTAAATTTTTTTTAGTGATCTAAGTCATTAAAAATAATACAAGCCATTGATATATAACATAAATTGTATTATTTTCAGATGATTGACAAGGGTGTTGGGAATAAATAATCTACGCATCCGGGACACAAGATATAGTGGTTGCGGTTTTAAGTGGTTTTTGCAGTTTTCGTGGTGAACAGGCAAAGGATTTTGTGCCGGTTGGTCAGATCCACGAATTGTCGCAAGGAAGATTTTCTTCCAACTGGGCTTATAAAAAAATAACAAAAACAGGGGGTCACTTGCGGACATGAAAAGTGTGCATGTTGAAGCAGTTACATCGAGTACAAATGAAGTTTCCTTTCAGCCAGCATCGCTGGACATCTGGGACAAAAAATACAGATTAAAAGCAAAAGACGGCAGTATTGTCGATCAAGATATTGATGATACATTTCGTCGTGTTGCACGCGCACTGGCAGAGGTAGAAGAAAGCCAGGAAAAGCGTGACAAATGGTATGCCCGTTTTCTGTGGGCATTACGCCATGGTGCGATTCCAGCCGGCAGAATAACATCCAATGCCGGTGCGCAGGCACACAAGCCAGCGACATCCACTATTAACTGTACGGTTTCCGGTCAAGTGAAAGATTCCATGAATGACATCCTGAACAAGGTGCATGAAGCGGGTCTGACATTGAAAGCCGGTTGCGGTATTGGTTATGAATTTTCTACATTGCGTCCCAAGGGAGCATATGTGTCAGGTGCCGGTGCCTATACGTCCGGTCCGCTGTCTTTCATGGATATCTACGACAAGATGTGTTTCACCGTGTCATCTGCCGGTGGTCGTCGTGGTGCCCAAATGGCAACTTTCGATGTTGGTCATCCGGATGTGATGGATTTCATTCGTGCCAAACGTGAAGCTGGTCGCTTGCGTCAGTTTAACCTTTCATTGTTGATCACTGATGAATTTATGCAGGCGGTCAAACACGATGCTGACTGGAAACTGGCTTTTCCACTGACTCGTAAGGAAGTGGAAACAGATGACATTGATTTGCATGATACCGATCAGGTGGTATGGCGTGAATGGCCGGTAAAAGATGGTTATATCTCCAATGGTGCCGGTCAGGTAGCGTGCCGCATTATACGGACAATCCCTGCCAGTCGTCTGTGGAACCTGATCATGTCGTCTACCTATGATTTTGCCGAACCCGGTTTTATTCTGATCGATCAATATAACGAAATGAATAACAACTGGTTCTGTGAAAATATTCGTGCCACCAACCCATGTGGTGAGCAAGGTCTGCCTGAATACGGTGCCTGTTTGCTGGGTTCGGTTAACTTGACCCGTTTTGTGCGTGATCCATTTACCGATCAGGCCTGGTTTGACTGGGATGAATTCCGTGAAGTGGTTGAAATCTTTACCCGCATGCTGGATAACGTAGTTGAAATCAATGGTCTACCACTTGAAAAACAACGTGAAGAGATCATTCGCAAACGTCGTCACGGTATGGGTTATCTGGGTCTGGGTTCAGCATTGACTATGTTATGCACCAAGTATGGTTCTGATGAATCACTCAAATTTTCTGAACAAATTACAAGAGAACTGGCACTGGCTGGCTGGCGTGTTGCGCTCGAACTGTCAGAAGAAAAAGGGCCTGCTCCGATTATGGATGAAAGTTTTGAAGTAACTCAGGAAATGCTGAATCGTCGTCCTGAAATGCGTCATGACGGCTATAAGGTAGGTGACATGATCAAGGGTCGTGTTTTGCATGCCAAATACAGCCGTTATATGCAAAAGATTGCCAAGATAGATAAAGAACTAATCGAGAAGTTGGCAGAAAAAGGTGCGCGTTTTACACATCACAGTTCCATTGCACCAACCGGTACGATTTCATTGTCATTGGCTAACAATGCCAGTAATGGTATTGAGCCTTCGTTTGCGCATCACTATTCGCGTAATGTGATCCGTGAAGGCAAGAAATCAAAAGAGAAAGTTGATGTCTTTTCCTATGAGTTGCTGGCCTATCGTGAACTGATTAATGAAAAGGCGATGCCTTACTCGGAAAATCCGGATGAGCAATTGCCTGATTATTTTGTCAGTGCCGAAGATATCACACCCAAGGCGCATGTTGATATTCAGGCTGCAGCACAAATATGGATTGATTCCAGTATTTCCAAAACAGCCAACGTACCAACAGATTATCCATTTGATGATTTCAAGGATATCTATATGTATGCCTACGACAAGGGTCTGAAGGGATGTACTACATTCCGGTTTAACCCGGAAGCATTCCAGGGCGTACTGGTTAAAGAACAGGATCTGGAAAACACAACCTATAAGTTTACGCTCGATGATGGCGCCGTGATTGAAGTGAAAGGTAATGAAGAAATCGAATATGACGGTGAAATACATACAGCGGCGAATTTATACGATGCGCTAAAAGAAGGTTATTACGGCAAGTTTTAAGCTATGCCATTTTTGCTGATGCGGCATTGAAGTATCAGTGAAAATGACAGGCTTAAAACAAGAGATAGAAACAAGGTATAAGTACAAAAAGAAACAGTTGCAAAAGCGGTATTCAGGAGAGGGAGATGACAGTAAAAATAGAAAAACAGATCACGAAATACAGCGTGGTGAAAGAAGAACCATCACAGGCAACAGTGGCGGTTGTTGAAGAAAAGAAAGAGTCCAATGTGATTCACATGCATGAGAAGATCGAACGTCCTGAAATGCTGTTGGGATCGACTTACAAGATCAAGACTCCGCTGTCTGAGCATGCATTGTATGTCACGATTAATGACATTATTCTGAATGCAGGTACCGAACACGAAGTACGTCGTCCATTCGAGATTTTTATTAATTCCAAGAATATGGATCACTTTCAGTGGATTGTCGCACTGACACGTATTATTTCCGCGGTATTCAGAAAGGGTGGTGATGCCACTTTCCTGGTAGAAGAATTACGTTCAGTATTTGATCCACGCGGTGGTTACTTCAAGAAGGGTGGTAAATACATGCCTTCACTGGTGGCTGAACTGGGTGATGCCATTGAATGTCATATGCGCATGATTGGCTTGTTGAAAGATGATGGTCTTGATGAGCACCAGAAAAAACTGATTCAGGAAAAACGTGCACAATATGATGAAAGCACAAAGACTGCAGAAGCAAACAGTCCTGAATCATTCCCGGCAAGCGCACAGTTATGCAATAAATGTCATACCAAGGCAGTAATTAAAATGGATGGCTGTATGACATGTTTGAGTTGTGGTGATTCCAAGTGCGGTTAAAACAGATAGAGTTGATTTGACCAGGTTAATAGATAAAAAAAGCAGTTGTGGTAAGGGGAAACTAATAATAACAACACGGACGGGTTGATAAAAATAACGATAACAACCATAAGAAGGGGTGAGACAGTGGCGATGATGCAAAAACCCGTATCTGGGTCATGGTATGTAAACCGAACTGGTAAACTCGTGAAAGTATCACTGTTGTTATACGCCGGAGAAACATTATCCAGAGTTATGCTGGAATATCTGGATGGCATGAAAGTTGTCGTCACGATAGACGCATGGAGCAGACTTGATCTGCGTATTTATTCCCTGCGTACAGAGACAAAAACAGAAGAACTCTGGAACGTATAACATCGCTGTGACAGACCGGGTTGTCTGTCAGATGTTAATGAATTCCTTGCGTGCCCGCGTTACCTTTTCCAGGTAACGTCGGGCTTCGTGACTGCTCAATTCAGAGCGCAATTTCCTGTAGGTTTCTGATGGATGTAGTGTATTTATAATGTGCACAGCTTTTTCACGGTTACCGGAAAAGGTTTGCAGGACATTGCCACTACCCGTGTTATAGGCCGCAATAGTGCAATATTCCCGCGATACCGGATTCTGGATATTTTTCAGGTAATCACGATTAATGATGTTCAGATAAGCCGTACCCAGTTCAATATTGTTGTCGGGATTAAACAGGTAATCACTTGTTGGCGGAACATCCTTGCCCTTGACGTAGTAATAGGCATCACGCCCCCCCGAGGTGGGAACAAGCTGCATCAGGCCGTAAGCAGGTGCGTGACTGACCGCAAACGGATTAAAGTTACTCTCGGTTTTAATAACAGCATAGATAAGGCTTTTGCTGATATTAAATTTCTCGGCATAGCGATTAACGCTTTCCTGATAACGTTTTGCGCGAATATTAAAGTGATTACTGACAAGCTCGAGATTCACAAATAATACCTGCTTCGGATTTGCACTATGAGACTGCCTTGTTTTTGTGTGATTACTGATCAGATAGTCTGCAAACTGCTCAGCCTTTACCGGCGTGTCAATGTATTGTTTATGATTGTCCGTTATCAGTTTGTATAAAAAAGGTGTTCCGGTTAATTTTATTTTTTTATCCGAAAAAAGATCAACAGCGCGTGGATCATCAGGTGTTAACAGGGTGGTAATAATCGCGTTTTTAAGATTAACAATGGCATTATTGTCAGACAGGGTTTCAATAGTAACGAGACCACTGTCAAAATTGATAATGGCACGACTCTTATAATTCTGTGTATATTTCACATAGCGTGAACGTGTTGCTATTAAGACCTCATCATTGCCCCATTCCTTGCCTACATTGCCATTCAGAACAGAGATCAGATCATTGAAATTCTTTCTTACCTGTTCAATGTCACGCGCGAGCTGCAACGGGTTACGCTTGTAGATATCTGTCCGATTTAATACTGCGTATTTAGCCGCCTGTTTTGGATCCTTGCTGAGTAAAATACTGGCGGCCTGATAGCGACTGCATGCACTAACTGACAGGCATATGGCAACAATAATAAGTGAGTTAAGGAGCTTCATTTTTTAGTGTATTGGTTGGGCTGATTTAAAGTATAGATAAACTGACGATGATTGGTGTAATTATATAACGTATTGATATTCATAATAATTATTAGATCATGGAAATTTGCTGATATACAGAATTGTGACCCGGTTTGTGAATTGCTTCGCAGTCGTGCCGATATATTAAGGTATAGAGTGTAGATGCCACTGATTAAGGGAACTGAACAGAGGCTCCTGAAACAATTGGCAGATGATCCCTTATGAGCGCACCGTACGGTTCAATGAAGCACTATGTTAGTTATCTGGGATACCGGTTCTCCCATTT
>JAOUJV010000121.1 GCA_029882995.1 Gammaproteobacteria bacterium
TAGATGCCACTGATTAAGGGAACTGAACAGAGGCTCCTGAAACAATTGGCAGATGATCCCTTATGAGCGCACCGTACGGTTCAATGAAGCACTATGTTAGTTATCTGGGATACCGGTTCTCCCATTTTTACTCGCAACATGCTATCAGACCCGAGCCTGTAATAGATATTCTCCGTACAGCAGGAAATTACAGCGTCCGCCAATATAGAAAAACAGCCAGCTTTATTTATCCCTATTACTTAAAATTTAAAAATGATTTTAAAGAGATCATTAATCCGGTTCTGGTTCGTTATTATGTGATACGTGACAGAGTCAGATTCAGAATCAATGCAGCATGGCTTTTGCTATCACAAAAGACATGGTTTAAAAGAATCCGTCAAACATTTGTTACAACACGTGCCAGAGCTAAAGAAATAATCGCAGTTTCATTTCAATTCGTTGAAGTGCAATTAAAACGTATACCGGAACCGGAATTGCTTACTAATGCCAGAAAGATATATAACGAAAACGAAAAAATTATAAAATTCAGGGCTATTTCAACCAGAAAGATCATTACAAGCGAGAAAGTCAATACGAGAGCATTAATCTGGAGTGTCGTCTTTGTTCTTGTGGCATATTCCGGATTCCATAAGGCGCTGGAGTTCACCTATAAATCAGATATTGAAAATGAGTTAAGTCATTTTTTTGAACGGGAAATAAATATCAAATCCCTCAGCTTTGATTTCTTTCCCGGTATAAGACTGCTTGCAAGTAATGTACTGAGCAGGAATGACACAGGAAAAATCGACGCAAGAATACACGGAATCTATCTGGGTGTGGATTTCAAGGAACTCTTGCAGGGTGATCTGGATATTAATTATCTTCATATTGATGATGCAACAGTTGATCAGGATTTTTTACTGTCACTTCCATCAACATTCAGCAAACCGGCAAGCAATAAGGAAGAAGACAGCTCCATTAATATCAATACGTTCACCGCTGCACCGGTAAAGGTATTGACAGACAGACAGAATGATTTGGGCGACTATCGCATTACAGTGGTAATGAATCAGGATAAAAACCTGAAAATAGTAAAAATAACACCGGCACAATCAAATAACATGACGCTGACAATAACGCCAGATGGTGATGTGTTTGCTTTTGATCTCACCGCCAGTAACTGGACGATTCCAGGTGTCTATCCGATTGAATTACAAAATACGGAAATTACCGGTACCTTGTATGATGATAAACTGGTTACCAAAAGCATATCGGGTGAACTCTATGGTGGAAGATTTAATGGTGATTTGTCACTGATGTGGCCTGATCAGGTTTCCCTGATTACATCACTTGAATTGACCAATGTTGATAGCGGCATGTTGTTGCAATCAACAGGAAAAAAAATTATTACCGGGAAAATGGATTATAAGGGCGTGCTGAAAGTAAATGACCTTGCCAGTCACAACTTATGGTTGAATACATGGATAAAGGCCGATTTCAGATTTAAAAACGGGGTAATTTACAAGGCCGATTTGGAGAAAGCAAGCAGCCTGATGGAGAAAAAGAAAACCAGAGGAGATAAAACCCGATTTGAGAACTTCAGGGGAAGGATATTTGCTGACAGTGGTAACATCACACTGGATAAGCTTGAAATCAGTTCGTCTGCCCTTGCAGCAGCAGGGGAGTTGAAGGTAAATAAAAATAATAATCTTGATGGAGAGCTGGATGTGGGTCTTAACAATACCAAGGGAATCCTGACTGTACCAATAAAAATCAGTGGAACTGTCGACAATCCTTCACTTAGACCTACGAATGAGGCCATGGCAGGCGCGGCAGTTGGTACGGCTGTACTGGGTCCAGGTATTGGTACCGCGCTGGGAGTCAAGGCCGGAAAGGCAGTAAGCTGGTTCAAGAGTCTGGTTAACAAAAAAGACAGTAATCAAGATTAGAAATAAAAATTTCTCATCCTTTTCTGTTAAAAACCGAAAGATATAGTACATTTACTGGTACAAAGAAAAAAATAACATTTATGGAATACGATTTATTTACAGTTCTGTCGCGTCTTTTAATCGCCCTTCTTGCCGGCGGTGCTATTGGTCTGGAACGCGCCTATCACGGTCGCCCGGCTGGTTTTCGCACACATTCGATTGTTTGTGTGTCGTCCAGCCTGTTAATGCTGTTAACTGTATTTCAGTGGATGCTTTTATCAGACGCCCCGATTGAAACAGTCAGGGTCGACCCTACCCGTATGGCACAGGGTATTATGACCGGTATTGGTTTTTTGGGTGCCGGCGTTATTATGAAGGAACGCCTGAGTGTACGCGGATTGACGACGGCAGCATCTATCTGGATGACGGCTTCCATCGGTATTATTGTTGGCATGGGTTTTTACTCTGCTGCATTTATAGCCACTGTGCTTACACTGGGCATTCTGTCCGCATTCAGCTATATAGAAAAACACATGCCGTCACAGCATTATGCACATCTGAATATACGTTTCCGTCGCAAGGATTATGTGCCAAAGGAAACATTGTACGGGATACTGGAATCACAGCATATAAGTGCTGTTAATCCCAGTTACCACCTGGTTGATCGCGGTGAAATGTTTCAATATCAGATGTCGATACGGACGACGGATGTTGAAAATTTTCAGAAGCTGTCAGACACCATGCGTGGTATGGAAAATATTCATGAATTCAGTATCACGCCTACTGGTGACTAGATAAAGCCACTAAATCACCATCCTGATCAGAATAGTCAATAAATTTTAACACTGAAAAAAACTGCTATTATTATCCTGTTCAAGTAATAATTATTTTAAAAGGATTAGCAGTGTCTGAAAAGAACAGGCCCTTTCTCAAGTGGGCAGGTAACAAATTTCGTATTATCGATCAGATTCGACGTAAATTGCCTCAAGGCAAACGTCTCATTGAGCCCTTTGCAGGTTCAGCTGCAGTATTTTTGAATACGGATTATGACCGTTATTTACTCACTGATACCAACGCAGATCTAATAGAATTATTTAAAACGTTAAAGCAAGAAGGTGACAGCTTTATCGAGTATACAAGAACATTTTTTTCAGACAGAAACAATGATGAAGAACGCTATTATCATTTTCGCGAGTTATTTAATAACACAGACGACATCAGATTGAGATCGGCATTATTTATTTATCTAAACCGTCACGGGTACAACGGGCTATGCCGATATAACAGCAAGGGAATATTTAATGTGCCGTTTGGTCGGTATAAAAAACCCTATTTCCCGGAAAAGGAAATGCAGTTTTTTCACAAAAAGAGCAAACGTGCCGTGTTTAAAACGCAGGGTTTTGATATAACGATGAGGTCAGCAAGGCAGGGTGATGTGGTTTATTGTGATCCGCCATATGTACCATTATCCCTGACTTCCAACTTTACATCCTATGCGGCTAATACATTTGGTGAGAAAGAACAGAAAATACTGACATTGGTGGCCGAGGAGCTTTCGGCAAGGGATATTAAGGTTTTAATCTCGAATCATCACACTCCATTTACAAGAAAAATGTACCATATGGCGGATATTACACGGTTTGAGGTTCAGCGGTTTATCAGCTGCAAGGGTCGCAAGCGTGATCGTGCACGTGAATTACTTGCCCTGTTTGCCTGATTCGCTGATAGTAAAGCAATGAAAGAAGAACAACAGCTCAAGGATAAAATCCTTGCTGATTACGACAGCGATAAACTTATTTTGCCCAGTTTGCCTGATATTGCACTCAAGGTCAGGGATGCCATGCAAAATCCGGACAACACGGCGCGTAATATTGCAAAAATAATTCAGGTTGATGCGGCACTTACTGCCCGCTTGATTCAGATTGCCAATAGCGCGTTATATCGCGGTACAGCAAAGATTGATAATTTACAGACAGCGGTAACACGACTTGGATTACCGGTAACGCGTAATCTGGTCATGAGTTTTGCCACTCGCAATGTATTCACTTCAAAGTCAGCAAAATTACAAAAGATTATGCAGTCTTTATGGGGTAACAGCAGTAAGGTGGCTGCAATCAGTTATGTACTGGCAGGCTATACACCGTTGTTACAACCGGATAAGGCCATGCTGGCAGGGTTGGTACACAGTATTGGTGTCCTGCCGGTCATCCGTTATGCAGAAGACTATCCTGCGATCGTCAATGACGAAAAAAGACTTTTCAGTGTAATAGGTGAATTACAGGGTAAGCTGGGCAGTATGATCCTGAAGAAATGGCATTTTGATGAAGAATTAATTACATTGCCGGTCGAGTCTCAAAACTGGAAACGTGACTCAGGAGGGCCTGCAGATTATATTGATATTGTGATTGTTGCCCGTATCTATAGCCAGTTTGGCACCAGCAAGAGCAAAAAAATACCGCGTTTGGACGAACTACCTGCATTCTCTAAATTATCCATCAGCAAGCTGGGAGCTGATGCCAGTATTGAACTATTACGTGAATCACAAAATGATATTGCTGAAGTCATGCAAATGCTGCAAGGCTAGTTTTAAAGCAAAGAAAGATTAATTTAAACTAACACCATGTTAACGAAAATCAAACTGTTTTTTGAAGCGACAGTTTTTAATGTCAGTGAGACTGAATCTGCTGCCAGACATAAACATGCCAAACAGATTGCAGCTGCCTCCTTATTAATGGAAATGGTTTATGCCGACGCAGAAGTGCGTGAAGAGGAAAAGCAGGCAGTACTCAAGGCGATAAAGACTAATTTTGATCTTTCTGATGAAGAGACAGGTGAAATAGTTCTGCTTGCAGAGGAAGAGGCTGGTCAGGCGGTATGCCTTTATGATTTTACCCGACTGATCAATGACAACTTTACCTATCAGGAAAAAATGCAGGTGCTGGAAATGCTCTGGACAGTAGCATTGTCTGACAACGAGCTGGAAAAAAATGAGGAATATCTGGTTCGAAAAATATCGGATTTATTACATGTTTCGCATAAGGATTTTATTCGTACCAAACTCAAGGTAAGCGAGAATCGCGAATAAAAAAACGGGCCAGCCCCATAAGAGCCGGCCCGTAATTACCTTGGAAAAAGATTATTATTGTAATCCGTTACATTTACATGGAAGTCATGTCTTCCACTAAGTATGTTTTATTGCACTGGTTGTGATTCGTTCTCCAGCTGCAGGGAATCCCATTTGTTCTGATCTATCAGTTCAGGCTGTCCATTTCCGTATTCGATAACAATACCTGCCGTCCCGTAGCTGATGACTTCAAATGACTTTCCGGTAATATCTTTGTACCACTGTCCGATTTTTGGCTGACTGTTTTGCATCACGGTTCCTTTATCATCATTGTTATTGCCGAATGCTGGTGGAAAGCAAGCCACCCCC
>JAOUJV010000122.1 GCA_029882995.1 Gammaproteobacteria bacterium
TTAAATCAATTTAATACTCAAGTCTATTTTGTCACCAATCTGACATATCTCAATTAAACTCGCTGAAAGAACCCTGATCAAAACCATTCATCCACAAAGTTATCCACAGATTTTGTGGATAACATTTTACTTTTGTTACACATCACCACTTAGCTTGGGAGCTTAACCAACACAATATGATAGAGTTGCGCCATGTCAAAGAAAGCCACTGTCTTACAAGTTGCAGTACCTGCTCCTGTTTACCGGACCTTTGACTATCTCCCACCTGGCAATTGCAAAATAGACTCTCTCGTTCCCGGTATGCGACTACGTATTCCGTTCGGGCGCTCACGTCTGGTCGGTATTTTGGTCAGTATTGAAAATAACAGCCGTGTTGAGCCCGCCAGACTGAAAAAGGTCATTGAAGTACTCGATAAAGAGGCATTATTACCCGCCGATCTTCTACAGTTATTGCATTGGGTCAGACATTACTACCATTGCCCACCCGGTGAATGTTACGCCGCCGCCTTACCAGTACTGTTACGTAAAGGTGAACCGGCTATCGCTCAGGGTGACAAATACTGGTTTCTGACGCCAACCGGACTGGAAACCGACGCAGAAACACTGAAACGCGCACCGCGCCAACAGGCATTACTCAATTTTTTAAAACACCATTCTGATGCCGTTAATCGCGCATTGCTCGATGCACACTCACCCAACTGGCAAAACACCATGCGTGAACTGATCAAAAAGGGACTGGCACAAACAGAAGAACGAACCCGTTTGACCAATATACCTGCTAATAAAAAAATATCTGGCCCGGAACTGAATGAGGCCCAGCAAGCTGCTGTCTCCAGCATTAGCTCACAACATGCACATTTCCAGCCTTATTTACTGGAAGGGATAACTGGTAGTGGAAAAACCGAAGTCTATCTGAACATTATTCAATCCTTTATCGAACGGGACGAACAGGCATTAGTGCTGGTACCCGAGATCGGCCTGACACCTCAGCTACTGGAACGGTTTCATCAACGTCTGCAAGTGCCGGTCGCTGTTTTACATTCCGGTCTTTCTGATCAGGAACGGCTTGCCGCCTGGCTTATGGCATCGACCGGTCAGGCACCGGTTGTCATTGGTACCCGTTCTGCCGTTTTCACTCCGCTAAAAAATCCCGGCATTATCATTGTCGATGAAGAACATGATATTTCACTGAAACAACTGGACGGATTTCGTTATCACGCACGCGATGTCGCTGTTATGCGTGCTCGCCAGTTGGATATTCCCGTTGTACTGGGTACGGCAACTCCTTCTCTGGAAAGTCTTTACAATGCCCGACAAAATAAATATCAACACCTGACATTACCGGAACGTGCCGGCACGGCCACACACCCGGAATTAAAAGTGGTGGATTTACGCCGTGTTCCGATGCCGGATCGCATTTCACCCACTCTGGCTGCAGAAATTGAAAAAAGATTAACCCGGCGGGAACAGGTTTTACTGTTTCTGAACCGACGCGGTTTTGCACCGACCTTGATTTGCCATGACTGTGGCTGGACAGCCGATTGTGAACGCTGTAACACCCACATGACATTGCATAAACGTAAAAACAAATTGCGTTGTCACCATTGCGGTGCCGAACGCCCGGTGCCAATACAGTGTCCTTCCTGTCAGGCGGAGGATTTACAAACACTCGGGCAAGGGACAGAGCGAATAGAAAATGCGCTGGCAGAACGTTTTCCACAAGCGCGGGTTTTGCGTATTGATCGTGACAGCACTCGCCGCAAGGGCAGTCTGCAAACCATGCTGGATCAAGTGCATGCTGACGAAGTGGATATTCTTGTTGGCACCCAGATGCTGGCCAAGGGACATGATTTTCCAAACGTAACGTTGGTCGGAATCCTCGATATGGATCAGGGATTAATGAGTGCCGACTTTCGCGCCAGTGAACGCATGGCACAATTACTGGTACAGGTCGCCGGCCGTGCCGGCCGCGCCGAAAAACCGGGCGAAGTATTGATCCAGACACATTATCCGGATCACCCGTTGTTACAAACCTTGCTTAAGCACGGCTATCCCGCCTTTGCTGACGCGGCATTGAAAGAACGACAGGACACCGGCCTGCCTCCCTGTTCAGCCATGACGCTATTGCGTGCTGAATCCGTCAATGAAAAAGAACCCATGGCCTTTTTGTCTGAAGCACGCCGGGAAGCTGAAACCCTGACTGGCAAGGATGTCTTTATCCTTGGGCCGGTACCGGCACCAATGGAAAAAAGAGCCGGGCGTTTTCGGGCGCAATTGCTGATTCAGGCAGAACAACGTCATCAACTGCAACAACTGCTTGCCAACTGGGTCAATTCCATTAAATCACTAAAATCGGCAAGAAAGGTGCGCTGGTCAATCGATGTTGATCCCATGGAGATGTATTAATTAAAAGTCTCTGGTCATTTTATATTGTGTTAAAATACGCCTCCAATACCTGTTTTATAGCCAATTTCTATCTCGATGAAACACCAGATCAAATCACTTGTTAGCCAATCCATTCAAGCCCTTCAACAGGCCGGTACGCTTGATAATCATATCGAGCCTAATATAAAAATCGAACATGCCCGCGATAAAAAACACGGTGACTATGCCTGTAATATTGCGATGATATTGGCCAAGCAGGCTAAAAAGAACCCGCGGGAACTGGCTGAAGAAATAATCAATCATTTGCCTGTTTCATCACTGGTAGAAAAAACGGAAATTGCCGGTCCCGGGTTTATCAATTTTTATATGAGCGCCAATGCATTTCATTCGGTCGTTACCGATGCGCTCGATCAAAAACAGGCCTTTGGCCGCAGTGATATTGGCAAGGGAAAACAAATTCAGGTTGAGTTCGTTTCTGCCAATCCGACAGGGCCTTTACATGTCGGTCATGGTCGCGGTGCAGCCTATGGTGCAACCGTTTCCAACCTGCTTGAAGCCGCCGGATATAACGTACATCGTGAATACTATGTTAATGATGCCGGTCGTCAGATGGATATTCTCGGTACCAGCGTGTGGCTGCGTTATCTCGATCTGTGTGGCGAAACTATTGTCTTTCCCAAAAATGGTTATCAGGGTGATTACATCTGGGATTTTGCCGCCAATCTGCATCGTGAAAATGGTGATAAATTCCGTCATCCATCAGACAAGGTGTTTAACGCTGTACCGGCAGATGAAGGTGAGGACGGCGGTGACAAGGAAGCCCACATTGATGGGTTAATAAAAAATGCGCGCGCTTTGTTGGGAGAGCAGGACTACAACACGGTATTTGAAGAAGGCCTCAACCGTATTCTGGATGATATTCGCCAGGACCTGGAAGAATTTGGTGTTACCTATGATGACTGGTTTTCAGAAAGAAAACTGTTCACCAATGGTTCTGTTGATAAGGCAATCAAACGCCTGCAGGATGCTGGACATGCCTATGAACAAAACGGAGCTACCTGGTTTCGATCATCTGATTTTGGTGATGAAAAAGATCGTGTGCTGGTACGTGAAAACGGTATCAAGACCTATTTCGCTTCCGATATTGCCTATCACATGGACAAACTGGAACGCGGTTATGATCGTGTCATTGATGTATGGGGCGCTGATCATCATGGCTATGTGCCGCGAGTGAAAGCCGCACTGAAAGCCATTGGTGATGATCCGGACAAGCTGGATGTGTTGCTGGTTCAGTTTGCTGTGCTGTATCGCAATGGTGAAAAGGTGCAAATGTCTACACGCAGCGGTGAATTTGTTACCTTGCGTGAACTGCGTGATGAAGTCGGTAATGATGCGGCACGTTTCTTTTATGTAATGCATAAATGTGAACAACACATGGACTTTGATCTGGATCTGGCGAAATCACGTTCCAACGATAATCCTGTCTATTATGTTCAATATGCGCATGCGCGTATTTGCAGTGTATGGCGTCAAATGCAGGAGAAAGGCTTTGCATTTGATGAAACCGCCGGACGTAATGCACTGGATAAACTGGTAGAACAACACGAACAGGATCTGATGAATAATCTTTCACGTTATCCGGAAGTGGTTGAATCCGCCGCAATCAATCATGAACCGCATCAGATTGCCTATTATCTGCGTGATCTGGCGAATCATTTACATACCTACTACAATGCTCTTCAGTTTCTGGTTGATGATGCTGATGTGCGTAATGCGCGTCTCGTTTTAATTTCTGCTGTCAGACAAACATTACAAAACGGACTTGAATTGCTTGGTGTTTCAGCTCCGGAGTCCATGTAAATATGTCACGTGATTATGTAAAAAGCAGCAGCAAGAAAAATAAACGCTCCTCAAAAAAACCAGTCCAGTCAAAACAGATTCGCAGATTACCCTGGTTTATATTTGGTCTTGTCACCGGTCTTTCATTTATTTTTGCAAATAGTATGAAAGAATGGGCATCCGGTTTTATAAGCCAGACCACTCCCGCTCTTGTTATAAAACAAGCTCCCAAGAAGGAAGAGCAGAAAAAATCAGATGTGCGTTTTGATTTTTATACCGTGTTGCCGGAAATGGAAGTTGTGGTTCCGGACAGAAAAACAGCCACTATCACAGACAAAAGTCTTCCGCAGATCGAAACGCCGGGAACCTATATTTTACAAACCGGTTCTTTTAAAGACATAAAGGATGCAGACCAGCTAAAGGCACGACTGGCATTGCTGGGATTTAATCCTTCAATACAAACTGTCACTATTAATAATAAGGATACATGGCATCGGGTACGCATTGGACCATTCGAAAATCTTGCCCAGCTCAATAGTGCACGCACCAAACTTTCTGAAAATAATATTGCTTCTGTTTTACTCAAGGTACGCAGCTAACAAAATAATTGCCCAATAAAAAACCCGCCGAAGCGGGTTTTTTATTGCCAAAATTCTTTAGCGACTTAAGCAGGAACTACGTTTTCAGCTTGTAGTCCTTTAGGTCCTTTGGTTACTTCAAAAGAAACTTTTTGACCGTCAGCAAGAGTTTTAAATCCTGTGCCTTGAATTGCTGTATGGTGAACAAAAATATCGTCACCGCCTTCTGATGGAGTAATGAATCCAAAACCTTTAGAATCGTTAAACCACTTTACTGTACCTTCTGCCATAAAATATGCACTCCAAATAAAAAATTAAAATTAAAAACCGCGCACAGAAACAGGCGAGAACTTACAGGAGGATAAAACAAGAAAGATACTGACATATTACGAACTTCCAAAACCACCAAAGCAACCACAAATCCAGCGCTATCAATAGTTTACGCCAATAACTGGCTAAAAGCGATAATTTAA
>JAOUJV010000123.1 GCA_029882995.1 Gammaproteobacteria bacterium
GTTGTTGCTGACGAAGTACGCTCACTGGCAGGAAGAACACAGCAGTCAACAGAAGAGATCAAGGTCATTATCGAAAAATTGCAAAATGGTGCGCGGGAAGCGGTTGAAGCAATGACCTCCGGCCGGGAGAAGACAAATGCCAGCGTTGAACAGGCATCGCAGGCAGGCAGTGCGCTGGAGTCAATCGCACAATCAGTCACTTCCATTAATGATATGAACACACAGATAGCCAGTGCAGCCGAAGAACAGAGTGCTGTCGCTGATGAAATTAATCGCAGTGCTTCTGCCATCATGCAAGTAGTGGAAGAAAATGTGAACAATGCCCATCAGGTCGAAAACAATAGTCAGGAGTTGATTCAGATTGCCCAAAATCTGGAGGCTCTGATGGGACAATTCAAAGTGTAGATGTATGTTCCTGTTATATAAGGGAAAAAGCCCGCTTAAAGTGGGCTTTTTTATTTCCGGCTGAAATATAGTGGCATAAAATATACCGGGTCACTTGATCTATATCAGTCAAAATTCCGTCAAAAATTTTTACAATATTAGCGCTAACTAATATTAATAATTAGATATTAGTTTTTAATATCAATAAGTTATGAAAATTGGCACAGATGTTGCCTCTATTAAGGCATGAGACTGAGTAGACCTGAAAACCGTCCCCACCTGATGACAGGCTATGTGGATGATGTGATTAGAGAAATGGCACAACTAAGGGGTGAGTGTGGTCAATCTGTGAATAGTGACTACCACAACACCGCTCAGGATTATGAAACACGTTTACAACAGCTACAGGCAATGAGAGAGAAAGGCTTATGACAGCACTAGCATCAATTTTGGTTTTATACGGATGTTTCTGTCTATGGAAAGAATTAATGGAGGAGGCGTAATACGCGTTTGGTATTATTGACCCAAGGTATAGAGCGGCCGTAATGGCCGCTTTTTTTTGGCTTTAAAAATTGGCGCGCCCGACAGGAGTCGAACCTGTGACCTTCGGTGTCGGAGACCGATATTCTATCCAACTGAACTACGGGCGCATTTTTTTAAATTAGGTTACTCGGTTCATTATACAGGATAGTCTGGATATTCCCCATTTCCTTGTAGTTATCAGGTAATTGATTCATTTCATATCCATAATTAGCTATAATCACCGTTCTCAAAAAGTCACCGTTTTCCGGAGTTTTAAAATGAATAAAAAGGGTTTGGTACTCATTTCCGTATTATTTTCTATTTTACTGGCAGGTTGTTCGGATTCAGGTAATGTTGAACAATCGGCTGAAGAAGCAGCTGCAATTAATGATCGCATCAAGCCGGTTGGCACAGTCAACACTGGCGCGGCTTCTGCTCCCGCAACACAACAGGCAAGCGCACCTGCAGCAAGCAGTGGCAAGAGCGGTAAGGATGTTTACACTATGGCCTGTTTCGCATGTCATGGTACCGGTGCAGCCGGTGCACCCAAGATGGGTGACAAGGGACTATGGTCATCACGTATTGCACAGGGTATGGATGTGTTAACAGAGCATGCTATCAAGGGTTTCAGTAGCAAGCCGGGTTCAATGATGCCAGCCAAAGGCGGCAATATGTCCCTGTCTGATGCAGAAGTAAAAGCAGCTGTTGAATACATTGTATCTAATAGCAAATAAGAGATTTATTTTTTAGAAAAGGCGAACTTCGGTTCGCCTTTTTTATGATCACTGTAAAATTCGTTTATCCAGTTTTCGATATGAAATGGCTTCGGTAAGGTGTCTGGTATTAATCGTATTGTTATTATCCAGATCAGCTATCGTACGTGCGACTTTTAAAATACGATGATAGGCGCGGGCAGATAATCCCAGTTGTTCAATTGCATTTTCAAGTAACAGACTATCCGATGCTTCCAGTTGACATGCTTGATCAATCTCCTGATTTGTCAGCAATGCATTTTGTTTATTAAATCTTTCATATTGTCGATTACGTGCCTGACTGACGCGTTGTCGCACTGTTTGGCTGTTTTCAGTTTTATTTTCCTGTTGAAAAACCTGTCTGGGTAATTTAGGCACTTCAATATGAATATCAATGCGATCCAGTAATGGACCGGAAAGACGTGAACGATAGCGTTGCACCTGATCACTGGTACACTGACAGCGACCATTGTCATCACCGAGATAACCGCAAGGGCACGGATTCATTGCAGCGACCAGCTGAAAGCGGGCCGGAAATTCCGACTGTCGTGCAGCGCGTGAAATGGTGATATGTCCTGACTCCAGTGGTTCACGCAATACTTCCAGAACACGCCGATCAAACTCCGGCAGTTCATCCAGAAACATGACGCCATTATGGGCAAGAGAAATTTCCCCCGGTCGTGGACGACTGCCGCCACCGACCAGTGCAACACCGGATGCAGTATGGTGCGGTGTGCGAAATGGTCGTTTTTTCCAGTTGTTAATCGAGATCGTGTTATCCGAAATGGAATAAAGAGAAGCGGTTTCGAGTGCTTCCGTTTCTGACATGTCTGGCAATATGCCAGGTAGTCGACTGGCGAGCATGGTTTTGCCGGTACCTGGTGGGCCTACCATTAACAGGTTATGCCCACCGGCCGCGGCAATTTCCAATGCGCGTTTGGCATGGTGTTGTGCACGGATATCACAAAGATCAGGATGCTGTTCTTCATTTATCTGTGATGGAATTTCATTTTTGCAAAAAGGCAGTGACTCAATACCATTCAGGTGCGCACATACTTCAAGTAAATGACTGGCGGAAATTATTTTTGCATCACTGACCAATGAAGCCTCCTGCAAATTTTCTTCCGGGATTACTGCAATCCGGTTTGCATTACGCGCCTGAATGACAGCGGGCAAGATTCCTTTCACAGGCCGAAGTTTGCCGGACAAGGCCAGCTCACCAATAAATTCATACCCGGAAAGTGATTTTGTATGATTAATTTGTTCAGAGGCTGCTAATACACCAAGCGCAATGGCGAGATCAAAACGACTGCCTTCCTTGGGAAGATCGGCAGGGCCAAGGTTAATAATGATTCGTCGTGCCGGGAATTCAAAACGTGAATTAATAATCGCACCGCGAACACGATCCTTGCTTTCCCTGACTTCGGTGTCGGCCAGACCGACCAGTGAAATATTCGGCAGACCGTTGGCAAGATGAACTTCGACAGTAACTTCGGGGGCATTCACACCCGCAAGGGCACGACAGTAAACAGTAGATAGTGACATAGTATTCCTTCCATGGAATTAGATACCTTTGTACGAAAGTCTTTTATTGCAAGAAAATCCAATTCGTACAAAAAAGATGTATCTATTATTTTTTAAGTAGTTGCTTCTCCAGCTCAGCAACCTGTTTTTCCAGTTCCTCAATTTTATTGCGCGAGCGTGCCAATACCGAGACCTGGGTATCGAATTCTTCTCGTGTTACCAGATCCATTTTTTCCAGCGCCGCTTCAACCAGTGATCGAATATTTTTTTCAATATCACTTTGTGTCTCACGTAGTTCCTTTGGCAGTGCATCGGCAACACGCTTGACCAGCTCATCAATGATTTTGGAATTTAACATGGGCGCAGTGTACGGAATTCAGCCTCGTTTTTGTAGCCATATTTTGCATCTAATTGGTGCGTATTCATTTAGTAAGCATTCCATCTTGGTGCATTAAAACACAAATTTAGTGTTACAAACATTATTAACATGTTGTTTTTTTGGAGAAAATTAATATTGGCACAGGATGTGCAATACAACAGCCAAGCAACAGCTTAATGAAACAAATCAATTTTTAACAATGTACTTTCTTATATAAGGGGACAAGATATGAAAGCTTTTACCAAGACATTAATCGCAGGCAGTGTAATGGCTGCTTCAACCGTAGCAATGGCTGAATTCAGTGCCAATGTAGCAATGACAACTGATTATATCTTCCGTGGTGTATCTCAGAATGACAATGATCCGGCAATACAGGGTGGCTTTGACTACAGTCACAAAAGTGGTCTTTATGCAGGAGTTTGGGCGTCTAATGTTTCAGGTTATGCAGGATCGTCCATGGAAATGGATTTGTATTTAGGATGGGGTGGAGAAATAGCAGGCTTATCCATTGATGTGGGCGCACTTCGTTATGACTACCCAAATACAACCAATAAAGACAATGTCACTGATGAGTATCATTTCGGTGTAAGTAAGAAGTTTGGTTCAGTATCTACTGGTCTGACATTTAACTTTAGTAATGATTTCTACGGTGCAGGTGATGCTACTTATCTGGATTTTGGTGCAGAGATGCCTGTGACCAAATCTATAACTGCAGCTGTTCATTATGGTATTACAGACTATGACGATAATACACGCGGCACTGATTACGATGACTGGAGCGTGGGTCTGTCTACTGAGCGTGATGGATTTGGTTTTGATCTGACCTATACCGATACAGACAGTGGTTGTACAGGCTCTACATGTGATGGGCAGTTTGTTTTTACCATTTCGAAGGAGCTCTAGGCCGAATTAGTCGGAGGAACGTATTATGAAACTAGTAACAGCAATTATTAAGCCATTCAAGCTGGATGATGTGCGTGAGGCATTATCGGAAATCGGTGTTAGTGGTATTACCGTAACGGAAGTCAAAGGATTTGGCAGACAGAAAGGGCATACCGAATTATATCGCGGTGCCGAGTATGTCGTGGACTTTCTTCCCAAGGTAAAAGTGGAAGTTGCCATACCTGCTAACCAGCTTGATCAGGTGATCGAAGCCATTACCAAATCTGCCAATACAGGCAAGATTGGTGACGGCAAGATCTTTGTCTATAACCTTGAACAGGCAGTGCGTATCCGAACCGGAGAATCCGGTTCGGATGCACTGTAACTATCCGGAGGCAATCAAGATGGAAAATAATATTTTTCAATTGCAGTATGCCATGGACACCTTTTACTTTCTGGTATGTGGTGCACTGGTAATGTGGATGGCAGCCGGATTTGCGATGCTGGAAGCAGGATTGGTTCGATCAAAAAACACAACTGAAATTCTCACCAAGAATGTCATGTTGTTTGCGATTGCCTGTACTGCGTATCTGGTATGTGGTTATGCCATTATGTATGACGGCGGAATATTTCTGGATGGGATTGCCGGTGGTGAAACACTGGTAGCCGATGCATTAAAGGCGTCAGCAGAAAACGGGTTTGATGGTGGTGCTGTTTATTCAGGTGCCTCTG
>JAOUJV010000036.1 GCA_029882995.1 Gammaproteobacteria bacterium
TCAAACATCTGAACAAACCGTTGGCAGACATGATTAAGCAATATGAATCAC
The DNA here is from genome assembly GCA_029882995.1 of Gammaproteobacteria bacterium. Taxonomy (GTDB): domain Bacteria; phylum Pseudomonadota; class Gammaproteobacteria; order DAOVJZ01; family DAOVJZ01; genus DAOVJZ01. The sequence goes on from JAOUJV010000036.1 coordinate 52, forward strand.
AAGGACTAAAAGCGGTTGCCATCAATGCCAACGATGTGGACAACTATCCGGACGACTCGCCGGATAAAATGATTGAGGAAGTAAACAATTTGGGCTACAGCTTTCCTTATTTATACGATGAATCACAGTCTGTCGCAAAGGCCTACAAAGCCGCCTGCACACCGGACTTTTTCATTTTTGATGACAAGCAACAACTTGCCTACCGTGGTCAGTTTGATGACAGCCGTCCGAAAAATGACAAACCACTTACCGGTGATGACATGCGCAACGCCATTGAAACTATACTGGCTGGCAATACCATTCCGGAAGAAGAACAAAAACCCAGCATGGGCTGTAACATCAAATGGAAACCCGGTAACGAACCGGATTATTTCGGGTAATTACAATCCAGTGATTTCTTAAAACAGAAACTGTATTGTTTCCAGTAGCAGGCGCGCAATGCCACTGACAGCAAGCGCTACACCGATCGACAACGATATTGAGAATAGCGCACCATTACGCCCCAGTGTTCTGAGCATTACTGCAAAGGTCGAAACACACGGAATATAAAAAGTAAGAAACAGCAGGAAGGTGGTGATCTGCACCCAGTCCATATACAGGCTGACCTCAAAACTACCCAACGCCTGATAGATCATCAGTAACGAAAGTTCCTTGCGTAATATACCAAACAGGATTGGCACACCCAGCACAACCGGCAATCCCAACCACCAGTCTGTTACCGGTATAAACAAGGTATTGATAAATTTGTCTGCCCCAATATGTCCGAGTAATGCAAGCACAACACTGCCACCTACCAGCAATGGTGTCACGATAGTAAGAATATCCTTCGTGCGTAACCATGTCTCATAAAATAACGATTTCAATTTAGGCATTGAATACGACGGAATATCCTGCACCTGCCCGGGAGAGGCATCCTTGTATCGACGACGGAACATTTGACCAATGATCGCAATGACAATAATGGTCAACATAAAAATGGCGAATACTCCCAAACCACCAAGATATTTACCCGCCAGTGCCAGTATTACGGCCGACCGTGCCGAACAGGGAACAAAAGTTATCAGTAACGAAGCAACCAGTCGTTCACGTCCCTTGGTTGTGCCGGCAACGGCTGAAATCGCCGGCACATTACAACCCAGGCCCAGCAAAAATGGTAACGCCACACCACCATGCAATCCTATGTGATGAAAACCACGATCAACAACAAAGGCAATACGCTGCATGATGCCCGCCTCTTCGAGAGCAACCAGCAACAGGACAAGTGGAATCATATAAGGCACGACAATTCCAATCAGACCGATCAAGCCATCGACGACTGCCTTACCCACAACAGCACCGGTTGATACAGGTATCCATGTTGAAGACCAGTCGATCAAACGAGCTGCTGTTAATCCATCCAGCCATGCGCTGACTTCAAACACCATAAATAAAACCATCGCAAAAACAACAAGACTGCCAACCAGTCCCCACTGTGGATGCAAAAATAATTCATCCAGCCAGTAATTCCAGCCACGACCTTCATGCGGCGCCCCCAGTCGTGTAACAGACTCAAACAAACTGGCCGCACGATGATGGCGATCAGCATGTAACTCCTCTTCCAGTGGGCGTGGTAATTTTTGTTCAGCGGTTATTCTTAATTGTTGCAGCTCATCTGTATGTGCCGGGAAATGTTGCTGTAACTCATCAATAAAATAGGGATCATTTGCTGCTACCTGCATAAGTAAAAAGGCATGTGGAACCTGAAATGCATCATGAATTTCAGGTTTGTTTAATGCCTTGCTCAAGGGTTGCAGGCTGTCACAAATATGTTTGCTTGCAGATTGAGCGACAGGACAGATCCCGTCACGCACTACCTTGACTGCGGTGCTAAACAAATCGGCAATACCATGCCCCATTGTCGCAACTGTCGGAATCACAGGGATACCTAATAATCTATCAAGCAACTTACTATTAATATGCAGTCCCTTGTTCCATGCCTCATCTGCCCGATTCAGCGCAATCACCATCGGTCTGCCTAACTGAACGAGTTCCAGCGTCAGCTCAAGATGATGCTCAAGTCGACTGGCGTCCACCACCTGAATAATTACGTCCGGTGGTGAAAAAGGTGCAGGCGGCTCATCTGCATCGTGTTGTGAAACAGTCGGGCGTTCATCGCCCCAGAGCAGATATTTTACTGCCACTTGATCCTCTGAATTCAGATGATGCAGTGATGCAATACTCGGAAGATCGATCAGGCGCGCCTCATCCAGTCCAATCTGCACCGCACATTCGCCATAGGCTCGATGTGTGCCTGCCAGCTCTCCGGTCTGCGGCATGGCGCTGGAAACCGCATTGAATAATGTGCTCTTGCCACTGTTATTCATGCCAATCAGGGCAATTCTCAATCGTTTCTGACCACGATAAAGCTGGTCTGGTACAGATACCTGAATTTGAGGTGACTTTTCTTTCATTTAACTTATTGTTTACCGTTCAGTAGCTCATCACAAGAACAGCGGTAAATACCCGTTTTTTGCTGTAAAACCATCCAAAGACCTGAATACGAACCGGATTATTTTAAATAAATACATATTAATCAATATCTTATGATAATTTTATACCTAAAGGAAATCCCCCTCGATCCGATAAATACTCTAACAGATTTAGTTGGAGCAGGACGCCTCAACAAGGATCTTTTTAAAGCAGTTCAAGATCAGTTATTGCAAAAGCGAGGCACGTTAGATGTTAGAAACCAATGTTGTTTATATCAGCCAGCAATCCATCCCACAAATAAACCCTGAATCTGAAGAAACACTGGAAGACATTCTTGAAAGCCTGCAAGAAGCACTCGGCTCTCTACAGGAACTGGAACAGGATATTCGTAAAACAGGGACTTCGGATTAAATAAAAAGGCCGCTTAAGCGGCCTTTTTATTATTTATATTTTTATATAACTCCAGCCTTTCTGCCGGCTTTTTATTACTTCACCCAATGCTGAGGGCACGACCTGTGCTTCAGGTAACAGCTCTATATTTCGTATTTCTTCCTTGTTAAACCTGTCCAGTGTTTCCTTGCATGCCTTGAATGAAACATTCCGGTAACGGGCAGCCAGACTATGTAACCGTCCGGCAAAAGGTGTGGAAGCAGAGATAAAATTAATGCCTCTTGCGTTGGTCAAGATACTGATTTCCAGTTTTTTACGGCTTTCCTCATATTGCTTTAATAAATTTTCTGTTTCATCAAGCACAACTTTAAGTCTGTCAGTATCATCCGTAGTAACGTGAATCATAACGCGTGCAGTTTCGCCATTATTATTGATAAGATTATTTTGTTCGCTGATTTCTGCAAATTCCAGCAAGGTGTTGCTTTGATTAAAAAATGCCTGCGCACCCCAACCAACAATAATACCCGTCACCAGAACAACACTGGCAATATAACGATTTATTTTCAGTACGCGGGAATTATATTCATATTGTTGTGACCAGTCAGGGATAGGTATATTTTTGTAGGCATTCTTTACCAGTTCTCGTATTTCGCGTAAACGCAGAACGCGCGCCTTTAATTGCTGATCCAGTTTCATATCAGCAATGAGTTCATTTTTTTCACGATCATCCAGTTCACCGTCAATGAAGGCATTTAAAATACTGTCTGAATAATCTTTTTCCTGTGTCATCTTGCTTCTCTCAAAGGATAAATATTACTGCCTGATGTTTGCTCTTTCTGATCAATCACCATGCTGGCCAATGTTTTACGTGCACGAGATAATCTGCTCATTACCGTTCCAATTGGTATTTCCAGTGCCTCGGCAACTTCAGCATAGGAGGCATCATTCAAATCAATCAGTGTAATTACCTGTCTCTGCCCCATCGGCAATTGTGCTACTGCACTTTGCACCTTGTCAGCCATGCTTTTTAATTCATAAGCCTGTTCCGGTGACTCACCTTCATAAACAAGCTCATCATCCGGCACATCAACATGATGGTATTGTTTGCGTAAATAGTCTTTCCAGCAATTTGACATGATTCGGTACAACCAGCCATTCAGGGCATTATGGTCATACAGTCTGTCAATGTTTCTCACCGCCTTCTCAAGGCTCTCCTGAACCAGATCATCCGCCACAGCAGCATCATGACTCCATGAGTATGCGATGTGATATAACCGCACCCTGCTCTCTTCTAGACGCTTATATAACCACTTGTTTTTACAGAAAAAATTGCTAATTCCCATTTGTCTTTACCCCCCACACATGCCTCCCACTATATATCAAGGTACGGCAACAGCTCAATATACAAAGACGTAGCAACCTCTGATTTATTCCAGATTTATTTCACTATTCTGGAATAAATTTACCTTTAATACGTCTTACGTAGATAACACCTCGGCAAGAAGGTGACAGATATCCCATTTAGCTCCAGATATACAAAATCATTAAAAACAAATATCCATTAAGTTGGGGAGGAAGTTCCTGTGAATAAAAAGAAACGCGTTATGCGTACTATCCTGTCGGCTGCACTACTGGCTGGCGGGTTGAGTAGTGCTCAGGCAAAAATGTCCGATGACACTGAAATTACATTAATCCAGTTATCTGATATCCATGGCAATATCGTGCCACATGCCGGTCATGTTAAGTACCCGGATGGTTCACACGGTTATGTCACCAATGGTGGCGGCGTTGCCAAGTTAAAAACACTGGTTGACGATATCCGTGCAGATAACCCTAACAACCTGTTACTGGCAGTAGGCGACTCTACACACGGTACTGCTGAAGTGATGTTTACTGTGGGTGATGCCATCATGCCTGCGATGAACGCATTTGGTATTGATGCCTATACACCCGGTAACTGGGAATTTGGTTATGGTCCTGCTGTATTCAGAAACCGCTTTACACCACCAACTGGTCCTCTCCCAGCAAATATACAGGTCATGGCCAACGCTTATGATGGGCCCGGTGTTACTAAGGCAACATTCCCGACACTTGCAGCCAATCTATACAATGTAAATGGTGATCCGATTCCGGCTCCCGGTCGTGGTAAACGTGTTTTACCTGCTTACAAAATCTTTGACAAGGGTGGTGAAAAAATTGCTGTAATTGGTATTACTGCTTCTATTGTTCCACAACAGGCCAATGTATTTAATATTGGTTTCAAATTTACCCAAGGTGTAGAAGAACTGCCGGGGCTGATCGATGAAATAAAGGGACAGGGCGTTGAACTGATTGTTGTGCAATCTGAATTAGGTTTGTCACAAAACGTAAAGATTGCCCAGATGTTTGACGACATTGATGTTGTCTTCTCTGCTCATACTCATGAGGTGACCACCGGTGCATTACTGGTTGATGATGACAGTGTCACCGTCACTACGCCCGGTGCAGCTTTAAGCGGACATGAACGCAACAAACTGGCCAAGGGTGCTGCCATTGTTGTTGAGACAACGGAAGATATGCATCTGGGTCGCCTTGATCTGACTGTTAATGATGGCAAGGTCACAGATTTTAACTGGGTTGCGATTCCAGTTGATAACGATGTAGCTGAAGACCCGGCTATGAAGGCAATTGCTGATCATGCCGAAGCTCCTTTTGTTGCAGGTCCAGGTCTGGTACGTCATACCTTTATGCCAGGCGGTTATTGCCCGGCTAATAACTGTGGCGATATCACAAAACGTGGCCTGCAGTTAACAGAAAGTCTGGACACCGTTGTTGGTCATACTGATGTGTTGTTATCTCGCCATAGCGTATTGGAAGACGTGGTCAATAACTTTATTGCGGATGCAATCCGTGCAGAAACTGATCCGGTCGTTGCTGCACAAACCAGCTGGAGCGGTGTTGATCTTTCCATGACCAATGGGTTCCGTTTTGGTAATCCCATACTATCAACTAACGAAGGGGGTACAGGTGAGATTACATTACGTGATCTTTACACCTTCTTCCCAATCAGTCCCGCAGTGGCTGTAGCGGAGTTTTCTGGTCTGTCTATCGAAAAAGATCTGGAAGAGGTTCTGTCGGCTGTGTTCAACCGCAACGTATTCCTTCAGCGTGGTGGCTGGTATGTTGGCCTGTCTAACATGACACAGAAAATAGATCTGGATAATCGTCCATTCAGCAGTTCCGGTGGCCGTATTGTTGAAACTACTATTGGTGGACAAGCACTGGATCCAAGTAAACGTTATGTATTTGCTTCCTGCTTCCCACATGGTGATCCTCTGGATCGTATCTGCCGTACAAATGGTGGTACTGGTCACCAGTTTTTTGAACTGGCTGATATTGATGACTACAGTAGCCCGCTTTCACTGGTTGGGCCAAAAGCAACTGAGCAGATCATTCGCTTTATTACTCATCCGGTAACAGGTCAACGTGTACCTATTATCAAACAGGTTGCACCCGATGCATATGCACATCCTGTACATATATTACGTCGCTACCTGGCTAACAACGGGACAGTAACCGAATCGGCCTTTGCCAAGGGGCGTATACAGACTGTGGATTCTACTCAGGTAGGTAATCCATCAGTACCTGCACCAGCCTCTGCCATTCCAGGATTGATCCAGCCTATTGAAGGTGCTGGTCCAAAATTTATGAGTGGTGGTTTGATTGAGTTTGATTAAGACTAAAATCATAGTGGATAAAAAAGGCGGCCTTTTGGCCGCCTTTTTTATTATCCAGATTTCTTTATTTTTCTCTATTCTTGTCTGACAAGGTTTTCAGAAAACTGGTAATTTCCCTAACCTGCCTGTCTGTCAGATCCTGATCCAGTTGCAGTTTACCCATGGCACGCACTGCTTCAGAAAGTGTTGCTATTTTTCCATCATGAAAATAGGGGGCTGTCAGGGCTACATTACGCAAAGAGGCCACCTTGAACACCATACGATCCTCTTCATCATTTGAAATTGCATACACACCTTGATCAGATTGATTGGAATACGGGTTTTCCTTGCCCAGTTTTTCAAAGGTTCCGCCGCCGAGCAATACTCCATCATGACACGACACACAATTAACCTTGATAAAGGTTGCAAGACCTTGTTGCTCTATTTGAGTAAGTGCTTTTTTATTTCCTTTCAGGAAATCATCAAAGCGACTGGGTGTTTTTAATGTGCGTTCAAAAGAGGCAATGGCCTCGGCAATATTCTGGTAAGTAATTGCCTGCTTGTTATTTGGAAAAGCAGAGGAGAATGCAGAATGATATTCAGTAATCCCCTGAATTTTTTTAACAACAGATGCCTCATCCGGCATACCCATCTCAATCGGATTCAGGATAGGCCCCTTTGCCTGTTCTACCAGATTTTCCGCTCGACCATCCCAAAATTGACTATCTTGCCAACCCGCGTTCAAAACGGTCGGACTATTACGTGTTCCAACCTGCCCTTTTGCTCCTGGCGAAACAGGCAGGTTATCAACACCGGCAAAACCATTTTCCAACTTATGACAACTGGCACAGGACTGGGTGTTATTAATTGACAAGCGTTTGTCAAAAAAGAGTTTCTTGCCCAGGGCAATACGGGCTGGTGTATCCTTTTCCTCACCAGGCATGGTATCTGGCAATGGTTCAAAAATATCCTGTGCCTTTCTTAAAAGGCGATCACTATCAATGGCATAAGCAACATTTCCTGCCAGAAATAAACCAGTCATTACAATATTGATAATATATTTCATATTAACTCCAATTACCTGTTTTACAGTTTATAACAAGTATTATCATGCCAAGATGATGAAGCTCGGGATTAAATAAAAAAAGGAACCTCAAACTACCATTTTTTATCTATTTAAACTAAGGGTGAAACTTGATTTCCCTTATTTAATCATCATCAATAAATTCATTTTCAATAGGGGTATCTGTTGCATTGCCCCATTCTGAATAACCGGCGGCATAACCTCTGACATGATTAAAGCCGAGATGCTTTAGCACCTGATAGGTATGTGCCGATCGAAAATGGGTCTGGCAATAAACTATGATTTCCTTTTCCGGAACAACACCAATTTTTGCAAAGTTCTCCATCAATACATCATCAGGATACAGGCGGTAATGATCGTTTTCATTGATATTCACCATCCAGTCAAGATGAACAGCGCCCGGGATCATGCCGCCACGATCGGTAATCAATAATTCGTTGGTATATTCTTCATCCAGACGTGTATCCAGAATAACAACATTAGGATCATCCAGCTTGCTTTTTATATATTCAGTGGTGGCATTGCAACGTCCGGTCTGGCATACCTTATATGTAGATACATCCGGTATGTTAATTTCTGTCTCTACGGGTAAACCGGTATCTTTCCATCCATGCCAGCCACCATTTACTATTGAAAAGTGTTTATGCTCGATTTCCTCAAGCGTCCAGCATAAACGACTGGCCATCGGGTTATGTTGGGAATCATAAATGACAACATGATGCTCGGGCCTGAGTCCAATCTCTGAAAGCGCGATTGATAACACATCATCGGGCGGAATATCACAATCCACGTCATCATGCGCATGCACAATTTTGGGGTAGGATAAATGAACAGCTCCTGGTATATGACCTTCCTTGTAAACCTGTGGTATCGAGATATCAATAATCTTCAGGTTTGCATCACCAAGATGGGGTTTTAGTGTTTCTGCTTCTATAAAACGAGTAAAGTCTGGCATATATTCATATCTACAATTACTTCATGTCTAATGAATTATAGTAGACTGTAAGCTGACAAGAACAATAAGATATATTTATAAAACAATGGGTTACGTAAATATTTTTTTGGTATTAAATAGACATTATCTAAATTGAATTAATTGCCATTGGTCTGATTCAGGCTCAAATTCAGAATGAGGTTATTAAATGCTTCGATATTAATGTCGTCCATTCCGACAAAGAAACAACCAACACCATTCTCATCACTTCTTATTATCCGGCTTCTTGCTGTAATGCAATAATCATGATCATTAAAACGGGTCGTTATTTTCACATCTGCTTCACCGCCAACAAATGCTGAAAGCCCAACCTTTGTTTTCATAAAAAAACCGCTAAAGCTGATATTCTTCAGTTCGCCAGTAATGCATGCACATTCCATTTTAATTTCACAAACAGCATCAACCACATATCGTTTGTGTTCACGTTTATCTTTTATATTCATATGAGATACTCTTGTTATTATTTTTCCCATTCCTCGACTGGTGAAGAATCTTTCTTGGTTCTCATTAATCGTCTTGCTTCCTGTTCATCTTCAGCGAACATCATTTTGATTACTGATTTATCCTCGTCAGACATTTCCTTACGCAAGGTTTTACATATCCTGTTTGCATCAGGAAACTTTTCCTTTGTATCAACAAGCTCGGGTTTGATGTCCTTCCCTGATGGTATACGAAAAATAAAGTATGGCATTAGAATATCCCGGAATTAACTGACAAAATTATAACAGATACATATGATAAAAAAGGGGGGCAAAGCCCCCCTTTTTTTATTATCAGCATTTCACTGTTATTTGTAGAAGCTGATCATTTTTTCCAGTGAAACCGGCTTGATCTTGGCTGCCTGACCAGCACAACCAAATGCTTCATAACGTGCTTTACAGATTTCCTTCATGCCCTTGGTAGATTCCTTAAGGAATTTACGCGGGTCAAAGTTGGAAGGATTATCTGACAGGTGCTTGCGAATAGAACCGGTAGAAGCCATACGTAAATCAGTATCAATATTAACTTTACGTACACCATTCTTGATACCTTCAACGATTTCTTCAACTGGTACGCCATAGGTCTGACCCATGTCACCACCATAGCTGTTAATAATCTTCAACCAATCCTGTGGAACAGAAGAAGAGCCATGCATTACCAGATGCGTATTAGGAATACGTGCATGAATTTCCTTGATACGATCAATACGCAGGATTTCACCTGTTGGTTCCTGAGTAAATTTGTAGGCACCGTGTGAAGTACCAATCGCGATGGCCAGCGCATCAACACCTGTCTTTTCAACAAAGTCTGCTGCTTCTTCAACACCAGTCAGCAGTTGATCCATGTCGAGTTTACCTTCTGCACCATGACCATCTTCTTCACCCATTTCACCGGTTTCCAGTGAACCCAGGCAACCCAGTTCGCCTTCAACAGAAACACCACCGGCATGTGCCATTTTCACAACTTCACGGGTAACTTCAACGTTATATTCATAAGATGAAGGCGTCTTCATATCAGCCATTAATGAACCATCCATCATCACAGAACTGAAACCGGACTGGATGGAACGTAAACATACGGCAGGCTCTGAGCCATGATCCTGATGCATAACAATCGGAATATGTGGATACATTTCAATTGCTGCACTAATCAGATGACGCAGGAAAGGTTCGCCTGCATAGGAACGCGCACCGGCAGAACCCTGCATGATAACCGGGCTGTTGGTTTCGTCCGCTGCCTGCATAATGGCATGAACCTGTTCCATATTATTTACATTAAACGCTGGCATGCCATAACTGTTTTCAGCAGCATGGTCCAGCAACTGTCTCATTGATATCAGGGCCATATCGACCTCCTTAATACTAGTAGTTCAAAAAGTTAAAAATTAACCTCAGGGATAACCCTGAAACCTTTATTAAAATTCTTTATTCAGGTAATTTCATATCACCAACACGTAAAATCTTCATGGCGTTGGTTCCACCCTTCACGCCTGTCAGATCACCGCGCGTTACTATCACCAAATCACCGTCCCTTACAGCTCCTCTTCTCTTTAATTCATCAATCGCTTCCTGCGTGACTTCAATATAATTATCTGTTGTAACATTCAGATCAAAACTGACTGGATATACACCGCGATAAAGTGTCACCTTGCGACGGGTAGATACATGACTTGTCATGGCATAAATAGGAATACCGGAACTGATACGTGACATCCAGAGCGGCGTTGATCCTGTTTCTGTCAGTGATGCAATTGCCTTTACACCCAGATGATTCGCGGTATACATGGCCGCCATGGCAATGGCTTCATCAACATTCTGAAATTGGGTATTGATACGATGATCAGACTTGGTTACCAGACGTTGTTTTTCAGCACCACGACAAACACGATCCATTGCTTCAATCGCCTTGTCAGGATACTTCCCGGTTGCAGTTTCAGCTGACAGCATTACCGCATCTGTGCCATCCAGTACCGCATTGGCCACATCAAATACTTCGGCACGGGTCGGAATCGGATTTTCTTTCATTGATTCCATCATCTGGGTTGCTGTAATAACAACACGATTCATCTTTCGCGCCAGACTGATAATATGTTTTTGTACCGGTGGCAGAGCGGCATCACCGATTTCAACACCCAGATCGCCACGTGCAATCATGACCACATCTGATGCTTCAATAATCTCTTCCAGTTTATCCAGTGCCTCGGCACGTTCGATCTTGGCAATAACACCACCATGACCACCGGCTTCACGCAAAAGATTTCTGGCTTCTTCCATGTCCTGTGCACCACGAGGAAATGAAACAGCAATGTAGTCTGCCTTGAGCTTGGCTGCAGTTTTTATATCTTCCTTGTCTTTTTCCGTCAATGAGGGTGCAGACAAACCACCGCCTTGCAGGTTAATCCCTTTTTTGTCAGAAAGCTCACCGCCTGTTGTAACGCGACATTTTATTTTTGAACCTTCAACACTATCGACCCAGAGTACAATGCGACCATCATCAAGTAGCAGACTGTCACCACGCTTAACATCATTGACCAGTCCCTTATAGGCAACACCAACTTGTGTTTCATCACCTTCGTTTTCACCAAGACTTGCATTCAGTGTGAAATCGGTGCCTTCCTCAAGATGAACAGTGCCTTTTTTAAAGCGCTCGATTCTGATTTTTGGCCCCTGCAGATCTACAATAACACCTACCTGACGACCGTGTGCACGTGCACGATTTCGGATACCTTCCGCACGTGCTGTATGCTCCTTGGCATCACCATGAGAAAAATTCAGGCGTACTACATCAACACCTGCCTCAATGATTCTATCAAGCATTTTGGGATCATCTGTAGCTGGTCCCATGGTTGCAACTATTTTTGTACGACGAGGCATAATTATAATTTTTATCCTTAACCGATATTAATTTATCAGGCGCGCTTTCTTTCCTTTGCACGTTGCTCAAGAATATCAACAGCAGGAAGTTTTTTACCTTCCAGGAATTCAAGAAACGCACCGCCACCGGTTGATATATAGGAAACCTTGTCAGCTATTTTGTATTTATCTACAGCTGCCAGTGTGTCACCACCACCTGCAATCGAGAATGCTGAACTTTCAGCAATTGCCATACCCAGTGTTTTGGTGCCTTCACCAAACTGATCAAATTCAAATACACCGACCGGTCCATTCCAAACAACTGTGCCCGCTGTTTTCATCATGTCGGCAAAACGTGCGGCTGTTTCCGGGCCAATATCAAAAATCATGTCATCATCAGCAACATCAGATACCTTTTTCACTGTCGCTTCAGCTGTTTCGGAAAATTCCTTACCAACAACCACATCAGTTGGAACCGGAATCTCGCCACCCTTGGCCTTGGCCGCTTCCATCAAGCGTTTGGCTTCAGGAATCAGATCTTCCTCATACAAGGACTTACCCACATTGTGACCAGCCGCAGCAATAAAGGTATTGGCGATACCACCACCCGGGATTAATTGATCAACTACCTTTGAAAGTGCATCCAGAACAGTCAGTTTGGTAGAAACCTTGGAACCACCCACAATCGCCGCCATCGGGCGTGCCGGATTCAACAGGGCTTGCGCCAATGCGTCCAGTTCTTTTGATAGCAGAGGGCCGGCACAGGCAATCGGTGCATACTTGGCAACACCATGTGTAGAGGCCTGGGCACGATGCGCAGTACCAAATGCATCCATCACAAAAATATCACACAGAGCCGCCATCTTTTTGGACAAATCGTCGTCGTTTTTCTTTTCACCCGCATTAAAACGCACGTTTTCACACATAACTACATCACCGTTATGCATGTCACCAACACCATTCAGCCAGTTCTTGACAATACGTACTTCACGTCCAATCAGGGCAGACATATGTTCTGCAACCGGAATCATGGAAAATTCATCGTTATACTCACCTTCGGTTGGACGACCCAGATGAGACATCACCATAACCTTGGCACCGTGCTTGATTGCGTATTCAATCGTTGGAAGACTGGCACGAATACGCTTGTCACTGGCAACCTTGCCATCTTTCGCGATCGGCACATTAAGATCCTGACGAATTAAAACGCGTTTACCTGACAGATTCAGGTCGGTCATTCTTAGAAAAGACATGTCTTGCTCCTTCATAAAACTCTAATACTTGTAAAATTCAAAAAAACCGTTTGGTAAATTATTTAGACCAACTTAACAAACAATTTTTAATTAAAAATGCAGGGTGGTATTACCCACCCCACAAATCAATCTGTACAAATAGAAACAATATCTACGTGCACTAATTAAGAGAGATTTTGGTTGCTGGCTAGGCGCAGGCTGGTTTTGAAAGCGGAGCGTACATACCAGTACGTGAGCATTTCAAAATCCAGACTGCAACACCGCCAGCGAACAAAAGATCCTTAATTAGCGGCGACGTGCTGTACAAACCGCATCATATTACATGTATAACCATATTCATTGTCATACCATGAAACCACTTTCACGAAAGTACCATCCAGTGCGATACCGGCTTCTGCATCAAAGATTGATGAGTAACCAACGCCACGGAAGTCTGTTGAAACCACTTTCTCGTCGGTGTAACCCAGAGTCTTGCTGATATCACCTGATTCAGAAGCGGCTTTCATCGCTGCACAGATGTCTGCGTATGAAGCTTCTTTTTCCAGCTCAACTGTCAGGTCAACAACTGAAACGTCTGAAGTTGGTACACGGAAAGCCATACCGGTCAGTTTGCCATTCAGCTCAGGCAGAACAACACCTACTGCCTTGGCAGCACCGGTTGATGAAGGAATAATGTTTTCCAGAATACCGCGACCACCGCGCCAGTCTTTCTGTGAAGGACCGTCTACCGTTTTCTGTGTTGCTGTTGCTGCATGAACTGTTGTCATCAAGCCACGCTTGATACCCCATTTGTCATTCAATACCTTGGCAACAGGAGCAAGACAGTTAGTTGTACAAGATGCTGCTGATACAATCTTCTGACCTGCATAGGTTTCATGGTTAACACCATATACAAACATCGGTGTACTGTCTTTGGAAGGTGCTGACTGAACAACCTTACCTGCACCTGCATCAATATGCTTCTGACAGCTTTCTTCTGTCAGGAAGAAACCGGTACAATCGATAACGATATCTGCACCAACATCACCCCATTTAAGATCTGCCGGATCACGTTCTGCTGTCAGGCGAATTTTCTTGCCATCAACAACCATTGCGCCTGGCGCAGCTGAAACATTGCCACCAAAACGACCGTGTACCGAGTCATATTTCAACATGTATGCAAGATAATCTGCATCCAGCAGGTCATTGATACCAACAATTTCAATGTCCTTGAATTCATTATATACAGCACGGAATACCATACGGCCAATACGACCAAAACCATTAATACCGACTTTTATAGTCATTTTCTTCTCCCAAAATATTTAAAACAAAAATCAAATCTTTAGTTGGCGATTTAGAGTACAGACTCAACCGCGCTTACAACATTCTCAACAGTGAAACCGAATTCCTTGAACAATTCACCCGCTGGTGCTGATTCACCGAACCGATCAATACCAACCACGACATCGGCGTACTTGTACCAGCCATCAGTCACAGCAGCTTCAACAGCAACAGTTGGAACGCCTTTACCCAGTACTGATGCGCGATAGGCATCATCCTGTGCTTCAAATGCATCAACAGATGGCATTGAAACAACACGAATCTTTTTGCCAGATAATTTTTCTGCTGCATCAGTTGCCAGTGCCACTTCTGAACCGGTAGCAATAATGATGGCATCAGGTGCACCGTTACAATCCTTCAGGATGTAGCCACCCTTGGTGATATTGGTAATCTGTGCATCAGTACGAGACTGATGAGGCAAACCCTGACGTGAGAAAATCAGACAGGACGGACCGTCCTTACGTTCAACAGCCTGTGCCCACGCAACAGCGGACTCAACCGCATCACAAGGACGCCACACTGACATGTTTGGAATCATGCGCAGGGTAGGTATCTGTTCAATAGGCTGGTGAGTTGGACCATCTTCACCCAGACCAATCGAGTCATGAGTATAAACAAAAATACTACGCACCTTCATCAAGGCCGCCATACGCAATGCATTACGCGCATACTCGGAGAACATCAGGAAGGTAGCACCAAATGGAATCAGGCCGCCATGCAGGGCAATACCGTTCATCATGGCTGACATACCAAACTCACGTACGCCATAACGAACATAGTTTGATACTTCGTTAGCATCCATTGGTTTGTAGCCTGACCATTCTGTCAGATTGGAACAACCCAGATCAGCAGAACCACCAAACAGTTCTGGCAATGCTGGTGAATAGTTTTCAATACATGCCAGTGATGCCTGACGTGTCGCCGGGCTCTTTGCTTCTGCATTTACAGACTTGATATAGTCAGCTGATTTGGCTGCCCAGTCAGCAGGCAAGTCACCTTTCATGCGACGTTCAAATTCTGCCGCCAGTTCCGGATAATCTTTTTTGTAGGCTACAAACTTGTCGTTCCATGCCTTTTCTGCATCGGCACCACTTGTCTTTGCATCCCAGCCGGAATAAACCGCGTCCGGTACTTCAAAAGGACCGTGATCCCAACCTAATGCCGCCTTGGTCAGATTGATTTCTTCTTCACCCAGTGGCGCACCGTGACAAGCATGGCTGCCCGCCTTGTTTGGTGAACCAAAACCGATAGTGGTCTTGCAGCAAATTAATGTTGGCTTGTCTGTCATTGCCTTGGCCATATCCACTGCCTTCTTGATTGCATCCGGATCATGTCCATCAACATCAGCAATCACATGCCAGCCATAAGCTTCAAAACGACCCGGTGTATTATCTGTAAACCAGCCATCAACATGACCATCAATTGAAATACCGTTGTCATCCCAGAACGCAATCAACTTGCCCAGCCCCAAAGTACCGGCAAGTGAACAGGCTTCGTGTGAAATACCTTCCATCAAACAGCCATCACCCATAAATACATACGTATTATGATCAACGATGTTATGGCCTTTCTGGTTGAACTGACCTGCCAGTGCCTTTTCTGCAATCGCCATACCAACTGCGTTGGTAATACCCTGACCTAATGGACCTGTTGTTGTTTCAACACCGGGGGCATAACCGTATTCAGGGTGACCTGGTGTCTTTGAATGTAACTGGCGGAAATTCTTCAGATCATCAATTGATAAATCATAACCCGTCAGATGCAACAGTGAATAAATAAGCATGGAACCATGACCATTTGAAAGAATAAAACGATCACGATCAAACCATTTCGGATTTGCAGGATTGTGTTTCATGAAATCATTCCATAAAACTTCTGCGATATCGGCCATACCCATTGGTGCGCCGGGGTGACCTGAATTGGCCTTCTGTACAGCATCCATACTCAGTGCACGGACTGCATTGGCTAGTTCTCTACGGGACATGAAGTTCTCCTGTTTCTTTAAAATTGAAGCCTTGTTGTCTGCTAACATAATTTCTCTTCTTTATATTTAGCGATCATGTTCTACAACATGATTTAACGAATTCATCATTTACTTAAATATGATCTGCATGATGGTATTAGCACTACAGATCAGAACACTGATAATTGTTTACCAGCACAAAACAACCGCAAAACATCCCTCGGACATCAGTCTGAAAGATGTCTTGAAAATCTACTTTTGATTCCTGACTTAACGAGTCGTACAGGATCCACTTCCGATGAGGTCTGAAATTAATTGGAAACCCTGATTTTGGCTGGGCATCCGACTAAACAGAACTGGCAATTTTCGCTCATATGAGACATAAGCTCAATACTCATAAAGAAATAAAGATTGAGATAAGTACATTTTAATTAGATATAAATCAAATGCTTATACCTGCCATTATTCCCTTTATGTGCTTGTTTACGCCATTATCATGACAAATTAAAAACTTTATAACTTATTGTTTTCATTATTATTTATATGTTATTTAATCCTGCTTGCAGCCGACACCTTAATATACGCGTTTGTAGACCGATCCTTATTTACGCTAAACTGCGCGCCTTGGACTAGAAACAATGACAAAAACCATTAGTGAGGAAGGATTAAATAATGGCTGATAGACGTTTATTCACTTCAGAGTCCGTCTCTGAGGGTCATCCGGACAAGGTAGCAGACCAAATCTCCGATTCCATTCTGGATGCAATTTTCGAGCAGGATAACAAGGCACGTGTAGCCTGTGAAACCCTGGTAAATACCGGCATGGTTGTTATTTCGGGTGAAATTACCACAAGTGCCTGGGTCGATATGCAGGCGGTAGTCAGAAAGACTGTCAAGGAAATCGGCTATAACAGCTCTGAAATGGGCTTTGACTGGGAATCCTGTGCGGTTTTGACCTCGATTGATAAACAATCAGCTGATATCGCCATGGGTGTGGACGAAGATAATGACCACGAACAAGGTGCCGGCGATCAGGGCTTGATGTTCGGGTATGCCAGTAATGAAACTGATGTGTTAATGCCCGCCCCGATCACCTATGCACATCGCCTGGTCAAGCGTCAGGCCGAAGTCCGTAAGAATGGCACACTGCCATGGTTACGTCCTGATGCCAAAAGTCAGGTCACATTCCGTTATGAAGATCACAAGCCGGTAGGCATTGATGCCGTCGTGCTGTCTACCCAACATAATCCTGATGTCACTAATGAAGCCATTCAGGAAGGTGTCATGGATGAAATTATTAAGCATGTCCTGCCCGAAAAGTGGATCGACAAGGACACACGCTTTTATATAAACCCAACCGGCCGATTTGTAATTGGTGGACCTGTCGGTGACTGCGGCCTGACTGGTCGCAAGATCATTGTTGATACCTATGGTGGTATGGCTCGTCATGGTGGTGGTGCCTTCTCTGGCAAGGATCCTTCCAAAGTGGATCGTTCTGCCGCCTACGCCGGTCGCTATGTTGCCAAGAATGTCGTAGCCGCAGGTCTGGCTAACCGTTGCGAAATTCAGGTGTCTTACGCCATCGGTGTAGCTGAACCCACTTCGATCAGTATCGAAACATTTGGTACTGGTAAGGTTTCAGATGACCGCATTATCGAGTTAGTACGTGAATATTTTGATTTACGCCCTAAAGGTCTTATCAAAATGCTGGATCTGTTGCGTCCTATCTATACACCAACAGCTGCATATGGTCACTTTGGTCGTGAAGAAGAAAACTTTACATGGGAAAAAACAGACAAGGCCGATGCACTGCGTGATGCAGCCGGTATCAAAGTCGCTTAAAGAATTAACGTCGGGAGCAATTTAAAAATGAGTTCACAACCTGCACAGAAACTGGAACAGGATTACAAAGTCGCTGATATTACTCTGGCCGATTGGGGTCGTAAGGAAATCAGCATTGCCGAAACTGAAATGCCGGGACTGATGGCACTGCGTGAAGAATTTGGCAAGGAACAACCATTAAAAGGCGCGCGTATCATGGGCAGTCTGCACATGACCATTCAAACAGCTGTTTTAATTGAAACACTGATTGCATTGGGTGCCGAAGTACGTTGGGTATCCTGCAATATTTTTTCTACACAAGACCATGCCGCCGCCGCCATTGCAGCACAGGGTATTCCGGTTTATGCCTGGAAAGGTGAAACCATTGAAGAATACTGGTGGTGTACTGAAAAGGCACTGACATGGCCAGATGGTCAATTACCAAACATGATTCTGGATGATGGCGGTGATGCCACCTTACTTGTTCATAAAGGTGCTGAGTTTGAAAAGGCCGGTAGCATTCCGGATACCAAGGCAGATGATAACGAAGAATGGGCCGCTATTCTGAACATCCTGCGTAACACCAAGGAAAAGGACAAATGGACCAAAATTGCCAATAGCATCAAGGGCGTGACTGAAGAAACCACAACCGGTGTACATCGTCTGTACGAAATGATGAAAAAAGGCGAACTACTGTTCCCTGCAATGAATGTTAACGATTCAGCCACTAAATCAAAATTTGATAATCTGTACGGCTGTCGCGAATCATTGATCGACAGCATCAAACGCGCGACTGATGTCATGATTGCCGGCAAGATCTGTGTGGTACTGGGCTATGGTGATGTTGGCAAGGGTTGTGCACAGGCCTACCGTGGTATGGGTGCAACTGTCTGGGTAACTGAAATCGATCCTATCTGTGCACTACAGGCAGCAATGGAAGGTTATCGTGTCGTTGATATGAATGAAGCAGCGAAGCTGGGTGATATCTTTGTTACCACTACCGGTAATGTAAATGTCATTAACCACGATCACATGGTGGCCATGAAGAATGAAGCCATTGTTTGTAACATCGGTCACTTTGATTCTGAAATCGATATTGCTTCTCTGGAAAAATATGAATGGGAAGAAATCAAACCACAGGTTGATCATGTTATTTTCCCTGATGGTAAAAAGATTATTATTCTGGCCAAGGGACGTCTGGTAAATCTGGGTTGTGC
>JAOUJV010000124.1 GCA_029882995.1 Gammaproteobacteria bacterium
CAGATGTACCGGGTCCACCAAATCTGGAAACCGCTCCGACATAAACGCGCGATTTTATACTTACCTTTATATAGAGTCAAAGCCGAAATAGAAAAAACCTAGATTTCACATAGACATACCGAATCACGGACTTGACATCCCGGGCTAATTTACGTCAAATCAGCACTTCGCCAGACATCTATGTCCTGGAAGGACGAGGTCTATTCCCTTGATAAATAAAATACTAATAGCAAACCGGGGAGAAATCGCCGTCCGTATTGTACGGGCCTGTGCCGAAATGGGCATAAAATCCGTCGCCATCTATGCTGAGGCTGATCGCCACGCCCTCCACGTCAAAAAAGCGGATGAGTCCTACAATCTGGGTCCTGATACGGTTGCCGGTTACCTGAATGCCCACCGGATAGTCAATCTGGCCGTCGCCACTGGATGTGATGCACTCCATCCTGGATACGGTTTTTTATCCGAGAACCCCCAATTAGCGGAGCGCTGTGAACGCAGAGGCATCAAGTTTATTGGCCCGTCAGCGGAAGTGATACGGCGTATGGGTGACAAAACCGAGGCACGCAAGTCAATGATTGAAGCTGGTGTGCCAGTTACACCGGGCAGTGAGGGCAATCTGAATGACGTTGAGGAAGCAGCAGTACTGGCAAAAGAAATCGGTTATCCGGTCATGCTTAAAGCCACACTGGGTGGCGGTGGCCGCGGGATACGTCGCTGTGATAACGAAGAAGAACTACGCCGAAATTACGATCGTGTTATTTCCGAGGCCACCAAGGCTTTCGGTAGCGCAGAAGTCTTTATGGAGAAATTCATTGTTAACCCGCGGCACATCGAGGTTCAGGTTATTGCGGACAATTATGGTAATGCAATTCATTTATTTGAACGTGACTGCTCAATTCAACGCCGTCATCAAAAGCTGGTAGAAGTTGCTCCATCCCCGCAATTAAATGAAATTCAACGCAGTATATTGGGTGATCTTGCTGTCAAGGCAACCAAGACAGTTGGCTACAGCAATGCTGGCACTGTTGAATTTTTGATGGATGATAATAATGACTTTTATTTTATGGAAATGAATACCCGTCTGCAGGTTGAACACACCATAACTGAAGCAATTACCGGTATTGATATTGTACAGGAGCAAATCCGGGTTGCTGATGGTGAGCGTCTTCAATTTCGTCAGGAAGACATCCGTCGCCGTGGTTATGCCATTGAATTCCGCATTAATGCAGAAGATCCAAAAAATGATTTTCTACCCAGTTTTGGTCGCATAACACGTTACTTCGCCCCAGGTGGTCCCGGTGTGCGTACAGATGCCGCCATTTATACAGGATATGAAATCCCGCCTTATTATGATTCCATGTGTGCCAAACTGATTGTCTGGGCACTGGATTGGGAAAGCTTGATTGCACGTTCACAACGTGCATTGAATGACATTGGTGTCTATGGGGTAAAAACCACTATCCCATACCAGCTTGAAATCATTAAAACAGCAGATTTTAAACGTGGGAGATTCAATACCGGCTTTGTTGAATCGCACCCGGAACTGATTAATTATTCTGTAAGACGGCCTCCACGCGAACTTGCAGCGGTTATCGGTGCCGCGATAGCTGCACACATGGGCAGGTAACCAAAGAGCAAACAGATTAAAGTTTGAAAATTTAAGATTAAAAGAACACAATTAACACTATATGACCAAAGTAAATATTACAGACACTATTCTTCGTGATGCACATCAGTCGTTAATTGCGACTCGCATGCGTACTGATGACATGTTGCCGATTTGTGAAAAACTCAACAAGGCTGGTTTCTGGTCACTCGAAGTATGGGGTGGTGCAACATTTGATTCCTGTGTCCGCTTCCTGAAAGAAGATCCATGGGAACGTCTACGCAAATTACGTGCAGCCTTACCTGACACCCGTTTACAAATGTTGCTACGCGGACAAAATTTACTCGGCTATCGTCATTATTCTGATGATGTTGTAAAAGCGTTTGTTGCAAAGTCAGCAGAAAACGGGATTGATGTTTTCAGAATTTTTGATGCATTGAATGATTTGCGCAATCTGAAAGTTTCAATTGAAGCTGTAAAGACTGCCGGCAAACATGCACAAGGTACTATTTGCTATACCACCAGCCCGGTTCATAATATTGAACAATTTGTGCAAATGGCCAAAGAGCTGGAAAAAACGGGTTGCGACAGTATTGCTATCAAGGATATGGCTGGACTGCTGACACCAATGATGACCGGTGATCTGGTCAAGGCACTGATTGATGCCGTCAAGATTCCGATACATGTTCATTCGCATGACACATCCGGTCTGGCCAGCATGTGCCAGTTGAAAGCAATTGAAAACGGATGCGTCTATATCGATACTGCAATTTCGACATTTGCCGGCGGAACAAGTCACCCGCCAACCGAAAGCATGGTTGCCGCACTCAAGGGCACTGAATACGATACCGGTCTTGACCTCGAATTACTTCAGCAAATTGGTCTTTATTTTTATGGCGTACGTAAAAAATATCACCAGTTCGAAAGTGATTTTACCGGTGTTGATACCCGGGTTCAGATCAATCAGGTGCCGGGAGGCATGATTTCCAATCTTGCCAACCAATTAAAGGAACAGGGTGCGATTGAACGGATGAATGACGTACTGGATGAAATACCGCGTGTACGTGCAGATTTGGGTTACCCTCCTCTTGTTACACCAACTTCACAGATTGTTGGCACACAGGCAGTGTTAAACGTATTAACTGGTGAACGATATAAAAACATTACCAATGAAGTGAAGTTTTATTTACAGGGCCGTTATGGCAAAGCGCCTGGTGAAGTCAATACAATGGTGCGTCAAAAAGCGATTGGCAATGAAGATGTAATTGATTGCCGTCCAGCCGACTTACTCAAGGATGAAATGACTACCTTGCGTGATGAAATCAAAAAACTGGCAAAATCAGAAGAAGATGTACTGACATATGCCATGTTTCCTGAAATTGGGCGCAAGTTTCTGGAAGAACGCGAAGCAGGCACTCTTGAACCCGAACCGTTGGAACCGATGCCCACACAATCGGGTCAAGGCGGGTTATGCGGTATTGCACCAACTGAATTCAATGTCACCATGCATGGTGAAACCTATAATATCAAGGTGACCGGTACCGGTCATGAAAAACAGGCATTGCGTCCATTTTTCCTGACAGTTGACGGAGTGCCCGAAGAAATCATGATGGAAACTCTGGGTGAAATGGCGCCTGAATCCATGCCCGCATCAGGTAAAGGCAGCAAACACCCGCGCGCAACAAAACCAGGCCATGTCACCACTTCAATGCCAGGTACTATTGTTGATGTGCTGGTGAAAGAAGGTGATGAGGTCAAGGCGGGTGATCCTGTACTGGTAACCGAAGCCATGAAAATGGAAACTGAAGTACAAGCACCGATTTCAGGCAAAGTGGTGACTGTGAATGTTGCTAAAGGCGATAGCGTAAATCCAGATGAAGCATTGCTGGAAATTGAATAAACGCTTTCTCCCGCCCTCTCATTAAAGAACCCGCGGAATATTTTTAATTCTATTATTATGAAACTTGTTCTCGCATCTACTTCGCCATTTCGCAAAGAACTACTGCAAAGACTCGACATTCCTTTTGAAACAGCATCACCAGATATTGATGAGTCTCCGCAATTCGGTGAAACACCAGAACAACTTGTTGCACGTTTATCCGAACAAAAAGCCAGAGCAGTGGCTAAACAATTTCCGGATTCATTGATCATCGGCTCGGATCAGGTTGCAACACTGGATGACAATATCATTGGCAAGCCCAGAAATCATGAAAATGCAGTAAAACAATTGCAGAATGCGTCCGGTCAGAGAGTCGTATTTTATACCGGCCTTTGTCTTTTAAATACAGCAAGTGGGAATACACAAACTGAAGTTATCCCATTCAGCGTCACTTTCAGAAAACTGACAGATGAACAAATTGAAAATTACCTGAAAAAGGAACAACCCTATAACTGTGCTGGCAGTTTCAAGTCAGAGGGTCTCGGTATTGTGTTGTTCGAAAAACTGGAAGGCAATGATCCTAACAGTTTGATTGGACTACCATTGATTGCGCTGGTCGATATGCTTAAAAACGAGAAATTCAACTTCTGATTTCTATCTTTTTTTATCCATTGCTGTCCAGATTAACCGGATTTACTTCTACCAATACTGTGTTTTTATTCCGCTACCCAAATCAGCATCAATCAGACGTTGCCTGACATCGAGCAGTCTGTTAATTAATTGTGGCTCAAACTGTTCATAAGCATCGGCATCTGGCACACGATTAACTACCACGCCAAGTAATTCAGTGATCGCATTACCGATCGAGTTCTGACTGATAGTTACTATCAATTTCCCATCATCATTACGATAAATCAGTTGCTTAAATGCGGGCTGCCAACGAATTGCATTGGCATATTTTGCGTCAGTAATACACCGATCCCTGACTTTTTTGGCGGTTGCCATAAAATCATTATTAAATAACAAAATATTTTCAACGTGATCAGGAAAATACACATCAGGCAAAATATCCGCATTACGAGTGGATACTTGTGTGAAGAAGGTGCGGTAGAAGTCGATAAATCCTTTTAGAATATCGTCGTATTCTTTCCAGAAGCGAATATCCTTTAATGAATCAGCCCCGCCCTGTATTTCCCAGCAAGGTAAGCCTTGCGGGTAATTGGTCAGTCCCAGTCGAGATTCGTCACCACTCATGGATTTAAGAATTTTTAGTTCCAGAGCGCGATCAAAGAAATCACGATATACATCACGCATATAAGCCTGAAATAAACTGTGTTGTCCGCCATCCGTTAAATTCGGATTAGCCTTATCAGCACTTTCGGCTTCTGACAAAATCTTGTTATCAAACACAATAAAGTGATTATGAAGCATACGAATGCTTGGTACGCCTGGAGAGGTTAATGGCCAGGTTGCATCCAGACTCGCCTCGCCTGCCAGAACCAGATGTTTTCCCGGATCAGGATATTCATCGAGCATATATTCAATAATAATCTGGTTCATTCTGTTCCAGACATGCTTTACGTTATCCGGAACCTGAGTTCGCCTTACAGGACGGCCAAGTGGATTAAGAATATCATTTGA
>JAOUJV010000037.1 GCA_029882995.1 Gammaproteobacteria bacterium
GATGGTAGACAGCATGTCAATACATTTTCCGCGTTTGCCACTTATTAAGTATTCAACAGACTGCGTAAATTTTGAAATTTCTTCTTCTATCCATTTAGGAGGAGGAAGAGGGCTATTTTTATCCCATCTAGCTGGATCAGTATCTAACTCAGAACACTGGTCTTTTCCTCTGCACATATGGTTTCCTTAATAATTCGTATAACGTTTGAATTGAGTGGCGCGCGTTAGCGCGTCCGGCCCCGAAGGGGCGTACTCGAATGATTTGTTAGAAGGCATTAAAACAACAACCCTGGATTAAATGCCCACCATACACCAAACACGCCACAGACAATCCCAGAGAATAGCAGCTGCCTTTGCTGCACTGAGTGATTCTTTTCTTCTTTGTATAGGCCCTGCTTTCTGCCAATTTTCTCATTGGAAATTAGTATGATATACACCGAACTAACAATGATCGACAAAGCCAATATAAGTTCTATTGTTGTTTCCACTCTAAACTCTTACCTCATTAAATATCATTTTTGCCTTCTAACGTTATAGTTAAAAGGCGCGACGCTTTACCGCATCCTTTTTGAACGGCTTGTTAGCGCAATTATTGCCTCTTGCATACGTTTTGCAATATCTTGTGCTTCATCTGTAAACAACTCAATATCCTCAGCCTTATATGAATGATCAGGATTCATGTATTTCGATATTTCAGATACAAATTCCATCTCTTTCAGATCAACATATACCTGCCAAGGATTGTGTATTATTGTATTACGCTTTTCAGATAATGATTTTGCTTCTTTAAATACGGCTATTGCGTTTTTAGATAATCCTTCATCGTATTTCTTTTGTTTTATTATTTTTTCTAAAACTTCTAGCCTTAATTTAAAACTTTGATTGGCGACTAACTCAAGTACGCTGCTACCTGCTAGGCGTTTTATGTATTCATATGTAAGCCACTCAATTTTTGCAAAAGCCCAAATTGCATTACCTAGCTTTTGTGATAGTTCCTCGTTTAGTTGTTCTAAATAATGCTTTTCTGTCATTTTGATTTTGTTCGCGCTAACGTCTAAACTGTGGGGCGCGACGTAAGGAGCGTCCCGCACGAGTGCCTTGTTATGCCTTTACTCGGTGATTTTAAAATTAACTTGTGTACCATCAGGCAAGTCCTTTATTTGTAAGTTCATTTGACCTGACATGGCAAAATGAACCTCAATATCTGTGAGTTCAAAATTCTCTGGTTCGTATTTGCCGCCTAAAACTGGTAGTTGTTTGAAACCATAAAGTTTTCCTTGCTCAAGCTCTATACCTTGTTCTTTGAGTTGTGCAACGACAGGAACTAGGAACCATTCATGAATTAACTCATTGTCTTGTAATTTACCCTGAAATTCTTCATATGAGCCTGCTACTTTCTCATATTCGGCGCTTCCTGTTATAAGCCAGTAGATTTCACCTGACTCATTTTGCAGGAAAGCATCCCCGACTGAAGTTATTAAAATTGGCAGAGACGAGCCTACAAGCCACTCCCAATCTTCTATTAATTTGGCTCGATCTAAGTGCTCAAAATTAACAGTAAGATCATTCCATGTTAAAGACACTTATTTCTCCTATAGGCATAACTATAATTAGTGGTCCAAAAAGGCCCTTTTAAAAAGACCTTTTTGGACCTTTAATAACATTGACTTCTTTAACATCAGGCAGTTATCCTGTTATTAAAGGTCATTTTATTAAAAATAATGTTGCAAGGAGGCAGCTTATGAAATCACCTCGTCTAATGGATCAGGTTCGCAATATATTAAGAACTCATCATTACAGTTTACGCACAGAACAAGTTTATATTCACTGGATTAAACAGTTTATATACTTCAACAAAAAACAGCATCCGCGTGATCTTGGTAAAAATGAAATAACTGAATTTTTAACCCACCTTGCTGTTAATAAGAATGTCGCAGCATCTACCCAAAATCAAGCACTTTCTGCGTTATTATTCCTATATAAGAAAGTGCTAAATCTTGAGCTTGAGTGGATTGATGATGTAGTACGGGCAAAAAGGCCAAAACGCCTTCCTGTTGTCTTGCCGCGTGATGATGTAATGCGACTATTAAACAGCCTTAATGGTGTTTATAAACTGCTTGCATATCTTTTGTATGGCACGGGTATGAGGTTGTCAGAAGCTGTCCAGTTAAGAGTTAAAGATATCGATTTTTCGTATAACCAGATAATTATTCGGGCTGGCAAAGGAAACAAGGATCGAAGAACTATTCTTCCCGAACGTTTGATCTCACCATTAAAAAGACAAATTGAATATTCACGAACATTATTTGATCTGGACAGGGAGGAAAATATACCTGGCGTCTATTTGCCTTATGCGCTTGAACGTAAATATCCGAATGCAGGTAAAGAGTGGCCATGGCATTGGGTGTTTCCTGCTAAAAATCGTTCCACTGATCCACGAACAAAAATAGTCAGGCGTCATCACCTATATGAAAAAACATTACAGAGAAATATAAAGCGAGTAGTAAGAAATCTTACATTACCTGTCAATGTAACAACTCATACTCTACGCCATTGCTTTGCAACACACATGCTGGAAAACGGGTATGATATTCGTACCATTCAGGAGCTGTTAGGCCACAATGATATCAGGACAACACAGATTTATACTCATGTATTACAAAGAGGAGGGAATGCCGCACGCAGCCCCCTGGATATTGGATAAAGATATTTATATTTCTTTATATATCCCGGCACCGGCCTGTTTAAATTATTGTGGCCAAGATCTTTTGGATCAAATCAGTTTGTTCTTAACAAAAGACTAACAACAACCGGTTGGCTTTACTGCCTCGATATTCGCCGATACCACATAGTCTTCCACTTTACTGTCCGGCGCCCAGTCCTTGATGAATTCCTTTGATTCATTTTTAGGTGTGATATTGATATTACTGAAACCGGCTTCCTGCATCATGGCTTTAAGTTCTTCAACGGGTGAGGCACCTGCCATACAGCCGGAATACATTTGTAGATCGTTTTTAATATGAACAGGTAATTCACATTGAGCAACCACATCAGAAATAGCCAGGCGACCACCTTTTTTTAATACCCGAAACGCATCCTTGAAAACCTGTTGTTTATTTGGTGATAAGTTAATAACGCAATTGGAAATAATCACATCGGCGGTGTTATCTGGTACAGGCAGGTGTTCAATTTCACCTAACCGAAATTCAACCTGTTTGTATCCGCCCTTCTCGGCATTGTTACGTGCCTTGCTGAGCATGGCCGGTGTCATATCAATACCAATCACTCGACCGGTTTCGCCCACTTCACGTGCGGCAAGGAAGCAGTCGAAACCACCACCACTGCCCAAATCAATAACGACTTCACCGGCCTTGAGCGATGCAATCGCTTGCGGGTTACCGCAACCCAATCCCATGTCCGCACCTTGCGGCACACTGTTGATATCATCTTCGCTATAGCCCATACGAACAGAATTCAGGGACACAACACCTTCCGGTACACCACAACAACTGGATCCAATGCCACAGCTTTCACCATTATTGTTGGCTTCAGCCACTTCGGCATAGCTGTCTCTTACATTGTTGCGAATATCATCGTGTTGTTTCTGGCTCATGGAACTTCCTGCATTTAATTAGTTTGAAGTCGCTATTGTAAGCGACACCGGATTGATCGCAAGTGATGAAAAAACCACCTTTAAATCAAGTAGTTTTGATAAGGTGAACATCTCGCTGAGGATAAGGAATAGTAATATTATTTTCCTTAAAGGCACGCCATATAGCCAGATTAATATCAGAACGCACATTGGCAACACCCGCCTGAGGATCGGTTATCCATACACGCAGTTCCAGTTGAATACCGCTGTCGGCAAACTCCAACAGACGACAGGCCGGTTCCGGATCATTAATCACGCGTGAATTGGCTCTGGATGCATCCAGCATTATTTGCATCGCCTTTTCCGGGTCATCGTTATAACTGATCTGTACCGGTATCTTGATTCGAATTTGTGGATCTGTGTAACTCCAGTTGATCACCTCGGATGTCACCAGATTTTCATTTGGTATCAGTGTTTCCACACCGTCCCTGTTACGCACAACAATATAACGCGCATGCAGTCCCTCTACCCAGCCAAAGCTGTCACCAATACTGATAACATCACCAGGCTTGATTGAACGATCAAATATAAGAATAAATCCACTGACCAGATTACTGGCAATGCGTTGTAAACCAAAACCGATACCAACACCAAGGGCACCACCAAAGACAGTTAAAGCGGTTAAATCGATACCGACACTGTTAAGCCCGACCAATATGGCCAGCGTAACCAGAAAGAACTTGCTTACTTTCGCCATCGCCACACGCATACCGGGATCGAAATGCTGTGATTTCATTACCCGTGATTCAATCGTGCGCGATAACCACATGGATACCAGTAACAGGAACCCGATAGAGAGGATTAGTTTTATAGTTGCCAATAACGTGATGCGGGCATCACCCACCGTGATCCCCAACTCATCCATGGCCTTCATGATCCCCGGCAACCAACCCACAATATGCAGTGCAACAACACTCCAGATAATAATGCCGATAATGTTTTCCCATGCCTTGATGGCACGGCCCGGCCTGAGCGCCTTGCGCAATATGTAAACAACCAGCCGCACGACAGCCAGTGACAATAACAGCGGCATGACAATTTTCAGTAATTCCACATGCCAGTCAAACTGTTCCAGTATGATGCGTCCCAGCATAACCAGCAGGAACAAGCTAACAGGGAAGGCAATCCGATCTATGCTCTTGAGGGTAAATCCGAGACTGCGCGATTTATGATCTGCAAGTATCTGGTTAAGAAAACGACCCCATCGAATCTGCAATAACCAGGTAATAAAACCCGCAATGATTATTACTGCCAGCTGGGCACTACCCGAAATAGTGGTAAAAACGGCAGCAGTATCTTTAAGAATGGTAAGCAGCGTATCCATATTGTTTTTTATTCAGTATCAGGTTTCCTGTTTTGTGTACCTTGCATTGCCATCCCGGTTCCAGCCAGGTAGTTGATACCTGTTCTGTAATCAGGGCAGGCCCTTCTATCAACTGTTCGGCTTGTAGATCATCGCGCGACCAGATCGGTACCTCTTTTTTTATACCATATACTTTAGCTGTTTTAACCGGTTCAGCTAGCTTACCAGACATTGCAAGCCGGTTCAGCTCGACCGGCTTGTTGGCAGCACGCAAGGCAATACGTATATTCACCAACTCGACCGGTTGATCCAGTCTGTGACCAAAACGCTGTGCATGCATTTTATGAAACAGTGATGTTGTTTCAACAATGTTATGCCATGGAATATTCAACGTATAGGACTGACCGTGATAGCGCAAATCAACAGATTTAAGGAAGGTAATTTCCTGTTGTTGCACCCCTTCCTGTTTGAGTGAGGCAACACCCTCAATGGCAAGCCGGTCAAAATGGCTATTCAGTTCTGTTTCTGAAAACACGGATAATAATCCGGTAACAGTATGTGATACATCACGCGCGCGCGGTGCTACCAGCATGCCCAGTGCTGATAAAACACCGGCATGCACCGGCACGATCGCTTCTTTCATTTCCAGTGCATCAGCCAGAGCACAGACATGCAGACCACCGGCACCACCAAACGACACTAATGTAAAATCCCGTGGATCATGTCCACGCTGAACTGAAATAACACGTAATGCCGCAGCCATATGTTCATTGGCTATCTTGATAATACCTTCTGCCACTTCCTCTGTGTTCATCACCAACTTGTCAGCCAATGATCTTATTGCGGTTTTTGCAGCTGCGGTGTCCAGTGTCATGGCACCACCGAGAAAGGCATCCGGCTGAATGCGCCCCAATATCAAATTGGCATCCGTCACTGTGACATGGTGTCCGTTACGCCCATAACAGGCAGGTCCCGGATCGGCACCGGCTGATTCCGGCCCAACCTGCAACATGCCGCCATGATCTATAAAGGCAATTGAACCACCACCCGCCCCAATGGTATGCATATCCACCATTGGTACCGCCACCGGATAATCTGCAATACGGCCTTCACTGGTAAGCTGAATCTCACCATCTATCAATGCCACATCTGTTGATGTACCACCTATATCAAACGTCATCAGGCGTTGACGATCACAACATTGTGCAACAAATCGGGCGCCGGCCAGACCACCGGCAGGACCGGACAATAACATGCGTACCGCCTGTTGGCCGGCCTGATCAGCAGCAATAGTACCGCCGGAACTTTGCATGACTGAAACCGGCGCCGGTTCGATTTCTTTTTTAAGTTTTTGTAAATATCCCTGTACCAGTGGACCAACACAGGCGTTCAGACATGTGGTCATCCCGCGTTCATATTCCCGATACTCAGGCAAGACATCAGATGATCTGGAAACAAAATATTTGTGTTTGAGACTTTGTTCTATTTTTTTCTCCGGCTTGTCATCCAGAAATGAAAAAAGCAGATTAATAGCAACCGATTGTGGTGCCAGTTGTTCAATTTGTGCCAGCAAGGTTTCAATATGCTCATCGGTTAATGGTTCAACCTCTTCACCATTGGCACCGGTTCGTCCGCCGGTCTCCAGACAGCATTCACGTTCAACCGGGAACAAAGGCTGTGATGGTTGCAAATTATAAAGTTGCTTACGTGCCTGTCGCCCGATAAAAAGCAAATCACGCAAACCATGATTGGTAATAAAAACGGTACGCACACCCTTGCCTTCGAGTACGGCATTGGTCGCTACAGTGGAACCATGAATAACGGAAAGCTGTGCTGTATCAATCTGCAATTCATTGATACCTTGCAGGATGGCACGTTCCGGTGCATATGGTGTTGAAAGCACCTTGTGAATGCGTAACCCGTTGTGACCAAACAGGACAAAATCGGTGAAGGTTCCGCCAGTATCAATTCCTAACAACATATCAGGCAGACATTACAACACAGTCACGACCCTTATTCTTGGCCTGATAAAGCGCATCATCCGCCCGGCCAACAAGCGATTCTATTGTGTCAAAAGGTTTTGCATCCGTGACACCCTGGCTAATGGTTATATTGATCGCCAGACCATCAATATTGACAGGTGAACCATTGACCCTTGTACGAATACGTTCAGCCACCTGTTCAGCTGTTTTATAGGAAGTATTGTTCAGGATGACAATAAATTCCTCTCCACCATAGCGACCTACAATATCAAACCCGCGCACGGCGGCCTGTAAGCGTCTGGCAATGTCCTGCAACACACGATCACCAACAACATGGCCATGGGTATCATTAATATTTTTGAACTTGTCGAGATCCGCCATAATAAGGCACATATGATTTTTATCCTGCTTTACCAGCCCAAGGCTCTGGTTGATACTGGCCTCTATTTCTCCACGATTGTATAACCTGGTTAATGCATCAACGGCCGCCTTTTGACGCAAGGTTGATTCCATATTACGCAGGACTTCAACTGAATGCTCCAGATCATGTACTTCCTTGCGGTGGTAACATTCATTTGCCAATGACATATCAAGTGAAATAATCCGGCTAATAAACCGATGGATGTCCCCGTAATGATTGTTGCCAACTGCCTCACGCTGCACAAACTGACGAATTACCTGTTCCAGCTTGTGATAGGCGCAACCATACAGGGGCAGGGGCAAGCCAATACGCGCATGCGCCTCACCAACCCGCAGACGAACTTCAAAGTAGGCTGGCGTGTCATAATCAACACCCAATGTCATTAAATAGTCGTGTTGGGTGCGTTTCAGGCTTTCAATACGCAGTTTACTGATCAGGTATGGGCTGAATTCGGGAAATTTGAGCATGAAATCGTCATAAAAAATGTTAACAATCTTGTTCAGATGGGGAACTATCACCTTGTCATGCAATAACAAGCTGAGTTCCCGGTCAGCATCACAGAATTCCAGCAGCCGCAGGCGTGCTGTTATGTTTTCCGGTTTAAACCCATACCGGTTACAATATTCAAACGTCGTCAACAGTGTGATAATCTCTTTTGAGTTAGTAGCTGTTTTGCCATGACTGTAACCATATTAATATACAAAAACAAAATTACAGACCACCTATTACCCTAAATATACTTTATCGTAAACAATGAGCAATCACATTCTTATTAAGGCTGATAAATTATCCCGCTATTACGGGGAAAATTGTGCTGTTAATGATATCAGTTTTGAATTAAAGCGCGGTGATGTGCTGGGTTTTCTCGGGCCTAATGGTGCCGGCAAGACAACCACCATGCGTATGCTTAGTGGTAATCTGGCACCCAGCAAGGGCCAAATCATCATTAATGGTGTCGATATTATTGAGAACCCCAAGGAAGCCAAGGCAGAACTGGGTTACCTGCCTGAACAGCCCCCTCTTTATAAGGAACTGACTGTTAATGAATACCTGCATTATTGCGCGCAACTGAATCGTATTAAACGCAATAATATCAAAAAGGCACTTGATAATGCCAAGGATCGCTGCGGTCTGGCTGAAATGGAAAACAGACTCATTGGCAATTTGTCCAAAGGCTATCAACAACGGGTTGGTATTGCGCAGGCAATTATTCATTCACCTTCTATTATTATTCTGGATGAACCAACTGTCGGGCTTGATCCAATCCAGATCCGTGAGATACGTAATTTGATAAAAGAACTGGGCCAGGAACACGGCGTAATTCTTTCCACCCATATCCTGCCTGAGGTACAGGCAACCTGTAATCGGGTGCAAATCATTAATAAAGGTAAGCTGGTCTTTAATGATGAAGTGGCCAATCTGGCAAAACAGGTAAAATCCTCCAGTCTTATCATCGGACTGCATCAGCCGCCGACCATCAGTGAACTTGAAGCCCTGCCCGGTATTACATCGGTAGAACGATTACAGGATGACAGACTGCGCTTTTATTACGGCAATAACCCCAGTCCGGCAGAAATGCTTGCAGAAAAGGCAGTGAAAGACAGCTGGGGGCTTTATGAGCTGACACCGGATCTGGTTTCGCTGGAAAAAATATTTGTTGATCTGACCTGCAAGGAGCCACCTGTTCAATGATTGTTTTTAATATTGCCATGCGTGAATTACGCAGTATGTTTTTGTCACCACTGGCGTGGTCCATTCTGGGTGTAGTGCAGTTTATTCTTGGCTATATGTTTCT
Source organism: Gammaproteobacteria bacterium (assembly GCA_029882995.1). Classification (GTDB taxonomy): domain Bacteria; phylum Pseudomonadota; class Gammaproteobacteria; order DAOVJZ01; family DAOVJZ01; genus DAOVJZ01. Next base: position 9,154 of record JAOUJV010000037.1, read on the forward strand.
GACCCAGATTGATTCCTTTATGATGGTGCAGCCACGTCTCGCCGGAATGGAAGGCGCACCCGGCATTACCGATATTATTGTTGCCCCCTTGCTGGGTAATGCGGCCATTGTGCTGTTATTAATTGTGCCATTGATCACAATGCGACTGGTCAGTGATGAACGTCGCAGTCAAACACTAAGCCTGTTGTTGAGTGCACCGGTCTCAATGACGGAAATTGTGATTGGCAAATATCTTGGTATTTGTGCCTTTTTAACCATTATTCTTGCCATGATTGCACTGATGCCCCTGTCACTTCTGGTTGGTGGTGATCTGGATTTTGGAAAACTGCTTTCCTGTCTGCTTGGGCTTGGTTTATTACTCGGTGGTTTTGGTGCGATTGGACTGTTTATGTCTACACTGACCGCACAACCCACGGTTGCGGCCGTCAGTACCTTTGGTGTGTTGTTATTGTTATGGATTGTTGACTGGGCTGCATCCGGTGGTGAAGGCAGTACCTATACCGTTATTAGCTATATTTCCCTGCTCCGTCATTATGAACCGTTGCTAAAAGGCGTTTTTAACAGCACGGATATTATTTATTACATTCTGTTTGTTATTACTTTCCTGGTATTCAGTATTCGTCGACTGGATTCAGAACGTCTGCAGCACTAGGACTCCGGCACATATGACACCAGATAATCGTTCTCGCATTTTTAACCGGATACAAACTGTCATGTTTGTTGTCCTGTTTATGGCATTGATCGGCCTGCTGGCATGGCTAAGTACACGTTACACCTTTCAGGCCGACTGGACATCCGGTGCGCGCAATACCCTTTCCGAACCCAGTCAGGAACTGTTATCACGTATGGAGCCGGTCATTCAAATTACTGCCTATGCGCGTGAAACAGACGGACTGCGTGACGGCATTACTGAAATGATCGGGCGTTATCAGCGCTATAAGGAAAATATCGAATTAAGCTTCATTAATCCGGATACCATGCCGGATCAAATACGTGAGCTTGGCATTACTCAGGATGGTGAACTGCGTATTAAATATGAAGGACGTACCGAAAAGGCGCAAAGCATCAATGAACAAACCATTACTAATGCCCTGCAACGTTTAATGCGCAGTGGTGAGCGTTGGATTGTTTTCCTTGAAGGGCATGGTGAACGTCGTGCGCACGGGCAGGCTAATCATGATATGTCCGAATGGGCTTCACATCTGGAACGCAAGGGGATCAAGATTCGATCTATTAATCTGGTCAACACACCGGGCATTCCGGACAATACCAATGTGCTTGTGATAGCGAGCCCGCAGGTTGATCTGTTGCCGGGTGAAGTCAGGATTATTCGTGAATATATCAACAAGGGTGGTAATGTGCTCTGGCTGAACGAACCCGGAAAACTGAACGGGCTCGAAAGTGTGGCTGAACCACTCGGGATTGAATTCCAGCCCGGCACCATTGTCGATCCGGTTAGTCAGCTTTTTGGAGTAAAACATCCCGCCTTTGCTGTAGTTGCCGACTATGGTCACCATGATGTCACGATGGACTTCAATACCATTACCCTGTTTCCAATGGCATGCGGCCTTGAAATTGACGCACCGGAAGGCTGGGTCGGAACGCCTTTGCTGGAATCATCTGCTCGTAGCTGGTCTGAAACGGGCAAACTGGAAGGTGAAGTTGAATTCAATAAAGGATCTGACATTAATGGCCCACTAACTATGGGCATTGCATTGACCCGCCAGAAAATAACCAATGGTGATGAAGAAGAAAACAACACCGAGAATAATACTGAAACAAGTAGTGAAGATAATCCGGAAAATAATGTTACCAACAATATTGATCAGCGTATTGTTGTTATTTGTGATGGTGACTTCCTGTCTAACTCATACCTTGGCAACGGCGGCAATCTTGATCTCGGACTGAACATTATTAACTGGTTAAGTAACGATGATGAAATTATTGCCATTAGAGCCAAAACGGCACCGGATATTCATCTCGAGCTGACTAACGTAAGCTCTGCTGTTATCGGTTTCGGATTTCTGTTTATATTGCCGCTTCTGCTGATTGGATCCGGTATTTTTATCTGGCTCAAGCGCCGTAACAGATAGCAATTTATGTCTAATCATAAAAAGAATTCCCGTCTGTTACTGAATATAGCGCTGGTAATTGCTATTGCTCTGTTGATCCTTCTGGTTGTCTTTGAGCCGGGTCTTGAAAAAGAATCTAATACATCAAGCCTTCTCAGTCTGGATAAAGATCAAATCACCTCGATTCGCATTATTCACAACGAAGAAACCATACAACTTGAAAAACAGAATGATAAATGGGTAATAACCATCCCGGTGCGGGCAGAAGGCAATGAATTCAAAATAAACTCCTTGCTGAATCTGGTAAAAACAAAAAGCCATGCACATTATTCTCCGCAAGAAATTGATCTTGCTCCAATAAGACTTGATAAACCCAGATCCCGTGTTTTCTTTAATGAAACAGAAATTGCATTTGGCGATACGCAACCCATTAATCATCAGCGCTATGTAATGACGGGTGGAATTGTTCACCTCATTAATGACAATTATTACCACCATACTATTACTACTGCCGGTAACTATGTCAGCTTTTCACTTCTTCCACCCGAGAGTAATATTCGCAAAATTATTTTTCCGGATAAATCTGTCCTTGAAAAAACAGACGGCAAATGGAATACAAAAATTGATATTTCTGCAGACAATATAACCAGTCTTGTTAATGACTGGTTATATGCTGAGGCCATTGAGGTAAAACTGTATAAAGCAGAAAAACCTGACAAAAAAGTGACCCTTTATATTCAGGGACAGGAGCGACCTGTAATATTTTATATTTTCAGGAAGGAAGATGATGTCTGGCTGATTAATGAATCTCTGACACTTAAATACATGCTAACAGAAGAAATAGCCAATAAATTACTGGACCCCGACTCCTACAAGAAAAACGTTTCCGGTAAATAATTATTCATCGCTATGCCTGAACTACCTGAAGTAGAAACAACCCGGCTTGGTATCGTAAATCATCTGAAAGGACAAAAGATCATTCAGGCATCTGTTTATCATGCCGGATTGAGATGGCCGGTCCCCTCTGAACTACCGTCTCTGGTTAAAAATAAGATCATCCATGATATTACCCGGCGCGGTAAATACCTGCTGTTCCATCTGAAAAACGGAACAATACTGATACATCTTGGTATGTCAGGCAGTTTACGACTAACGGACAAAAAAACCGGGCGTGATCCGTATGAACATGTCGAATTCAGAATTGGGAAATACTTTCTTCGACTACGCGATCCAAGACGCTTTGGCGCTGTATTATGGACCAGTGACAATCCGGAACTGCATCCATTACTTGCAAAACTTGGTCCGGAGCCACTCGAATCCGAATTCAATACTGACTATCTGTATAAAAAATCACGCAAACGTCAGTGCGCAATAAAGGATCTGCTGATGAACAGCCAGATTGTGGCCGGTCTGGGAAATATTTATGTCAATGAGTCACTGTATGTTGCCGGTATCCGACCAACACGAACAGCCGGAAAATTAAGATGTGATGAAAGTGACAAACTGGTCAAGGCTATAAAAAAGATACTGGAAAAATCCCTTAAGGCCGGGGGCACCACATTGCGTGATTTCTCCGGAAGCAGTGGTGAACCGGGATATTTTAAACAACAGTTACTTATTTACGGGCGTGACGGGGAAAAATGTACAAAGTGCAAAACGAAAATAAAGCGTATTAAACAGGGGCAGCGTTCCAGTTTTTATTGTCCGACCTGCCAACGTTAATCAGGACAGCATATCCTCAACGTTCATTAACTTGCTATCAAACAATACTTTCATCAAGTTGCCGTCATAAGCACCGGGATCAAGCACATGCGCAATTTCCAGTTCTCTGTCCTGTTCACTGTATTCCACCCGATCTTCTGACAAATCAATAATTCGGGTTGTTGTACACAATTTTTTGTCCGGATCCATTACTAACATTACTCTGGGCTTCAGGCGTTTTTCCGGATCTACTTCCACAACAATACCAACATCACCGGTATTCAACTCCACAATACTTCCGATAGGATAAATGCCGAGACATTGAATAAATTTCTCAATCAAATCCGCATCAAAATCTGTTTCACGCCACTCATACATTTTCTTCAATGCATCATGTGATGACATTCCCTTGTGATAAGAACGATCACTTGTGATCGCATCATAAACATCAACAATTGACACTATTTGCACAAATAAAGATAAATCTTTCGAGGTTCTTCCATTAGGATATCCTTGACCACGAATTCTTTCATGATGTGAATAGGCAATATCCAGTGCACTTCGTGGTACACCACCTGCTGACTCAAGAATTTCACGCCCGAGTTCGGGATGCTTTTTCACAAGATCAAATTCTTCCTGCGTTAACTCGCCTTCCTTGTGCAGCAATTCCATTGGAATCTTCATCTTGCCCAAATCATGCAACAACGCACCAATACCCAGTTCATTCAACAAATCTTCAGACAATCCCAGATACCGACCAAAGGCCAACGCCATAATGCAAACATTAAGGCTATGTTCAGAAGTATACTGATCGCGATTTTTTAACTGGGTAAAGCAGACCAGTGCATTCGGATTTCTGATAATACTGTCCACTGCCTCTCTTACTACTTCTTTTGCAATATCGGTAGTAATACTCTTGCCCAGACGGACGTCATCCATGTATTTCTTTATCAGTCCCTTCGTTTTATTGTGTATCTTTCCAGCCTCTTTGGTCTCCCGTTCCAGTGGAACGGAAACCGGATAACGCTGTACTTCTCCCGATACCGGAATTTTTTCCATCTGTTTCTGAATACTGTGTGCGTGACTGGCGGCTGATACTGAATGTTGAGAATCCTTGCCACGTGCTGTATCGATATACACGTATTTACATACCTTGCGCACATTTTCGATATCTTCAAAATTTTTGATTGGAAAGCCCTGAAACAGGAAAGGTGTCTCAAGCCAGGGGCGATCAACTTCGCAGACATACATGCCTACCATAAGTTCGCTGGCATCAATTTTCTTTTTCATTCATTCTATTCCATGAAATTCTGAAGATTCTCTAGATTCAGTGATACTGACATCAGGGCTACTGATATAAATCGGCACACCATGCCGTTTCTTGACCGATCTGGGACACGGAAATACCGGTAAACAGGGGATATTGAAATGGTCTTTGTCAGGTCAGGCCGAAGCAGCCATCAACTTCTTGTACTTCAACTGTAATTCTTCCTCAGATTCCTCACGATCAGGGTTCTTCGGGATACAGTCTACCGGACACACATCAACACATTGCGGGGTGTCATAGTGGCCCACACATTCAGTACATAAATCAGGATTAATCTCATAGATTTCATCACCCTGAGTAATCGCACTGTTCGGGCACTCAGGCTCGCAAACATCACAATTAATACACTCATCGGTAATCATTAAAGCCATTTTGTTTCTCCTGGCGGGTACCTTGTCTGGACTGAAAACCAGATAAAACCATAGATATTAGGAAACGCTTATATTAACTTAATCTGGATTTGAGTGCATCCCTGACTTCCGCATGGACAAACTCCGATACATCACCGCCCAGCGCGGCAATCTCTTTAACCAAACTTGATGAAATATAAGCATATTTTTCAGCCGGGGTCAGAAACAGGGTTTCAATATCCGGTGCCAATCGCCGATTCATACCAGCCAACTGAAATTCATACTCAAAATCCGATACAGCACGCAGACCACGTACAATCGCCTGCGCCCTGTTTTCACGGGCAAAATCCACCAATAGACTATCAAACCCGCATATAGTGACATTGTCCAGTCCCGCCAATGCCGTCTGCACAAGGTGTACACGCTCATCCAGAGTAAAGGTTGTTCCTTTCTGGGAATTGGTCGCCACCGCAACAATGACCTTGTCGAACAGACGCGATGCCCGCTCCACCAGATCAGTATGCCCGTTGGTAACGGGATCAAAGGTGCCGGGATAAATAACAGTAATGCTCATGTAGGGTTCCTGATGTGGGCTGGGAAAATAGTAACCTATGAAATACTATTTTTCACGCTTGATTAAATAACAACTCGCCTGGCCGGCTTTGGTTTCCCGGTAGATTTCCCAGTTATCAGGCAATGCTGGAAGTGCTGTTTCCGTTTCCATTTCAATAAAAACCCATGCCTTTGCTGACAACCAGTCACCTGCTTCCAGTTTCCGACATACAGGTTCAACCAGTCCCTGCCGGTAGGGGGGATCCATAAAAACAATATCGAACGCATCCGGTTTATCATTCAACCAGCTTGTAACATCTTTTTTAATAATAGTTGCTGCTGCTGTTTTTAGAATGGAAACACTATTTTTCAAATTTTGAATAACATCCGGATTTTCATCAACAAAGACAACCTGTTTTGCACCACGCGATAATGCCTCTAACCCCAAGGCACCGGTTCCGGCAAACAGATCGAGGCAAACTGAACCCGGTATCTGCATCTGCAACCAGTTAAACAAGGTTTCGCGAATTCGATCCGGTGTTGGTCTTAATGCCGGTACATTGGCTATATCAAGCTTACGTCCGCGCCATTCTCCACCGATAATACGAACACGGTTTTGCTGTTTATCAGACGATTTGGATTTTTTCCCGGGCAATGTAATACCCGCTATGGCTGGCCGCCAACAGTCACTGTTGCCATCTTGTTAATATCAAGACGACGCTTAAAGGCATCCTTGATCTGGGCAATGGTGACTGCATTTACATTAGCATTAAACGTATCCAGATAATCGATGGGCAGTCCATAAAAACCAATCATGCTTATATAGCCAATAATCTTGCTATTACTCGAAATATTTAATGGAAAACCACCAGTGATATTTTTCTTGGCTGAATCCAGCTCTTCCTGTGTCGGACCATGATCAATATAATCTTGTAAAACGTTCTTTGCGACATCTACTGCTTCTTTTGTTTGCGTATTCTTGGTCTGTAATCCGATGGTAAAAACACCGTACTCACGCTGCGGGAAAAAATAACTGTAAACACTGTATGACATGGCGCGCTTTTCCCTTATCTCTTCATTCAGACGTGACACCAGACCACTGCCGCCAAGAATATGATTGCCCACATACAATGCAAAATAATCCGGATCACCACGCTTGACACCCGGTTGTCCAATACGAACATGGTTCTGGGTAGATGGATGAGAAATATTTTCTTCACTCGCCTGCTCAAGTGACTCAACAGCCGGTAATGGCATGGCTATTTTTCCTTTTGTCATCCCTTTTGTGATTTGCTCTGCAATTTCCTTTGCCTCTTTTTTTGAAACAGCACCGGTTATCGCAATGACTGCATTTTTTGAAACATAGTATTGAGAATGAAATGACTTAAGCATTTCTGCTGTTATAGCCTTGACAGTATCCGTCGTACCACCGGGCGGGATTGCATACGGATGATTGCCATATAACCTGCTGTAGAAGGTGCGTTCAACTATGCTGGCGGGAGACTGTTCCTCATACTGAAGTCCGATTAATATCCGGTTGCGCTCTCTCTCTATATCCTGCTCGGGAAAATCCGGCTTAGTCAGCACGGTATTAAATAATGCCAATGCCGGTTGTAAAAATTCATCACCTGTTAATGTGCGCAAGGTGACGGTTGTCATGTCCCTGTCAGCACTGGCACCAAACCGCGCGCCAATCTCGGAAAACCGTTTGGCAATGGCATCACTGTCCAGACCGCCTGCGCCACCTGATAACAATGTTGCAGTAAAACTGGCCAGTCCGGCATGTTCACCATCACGTGCACTGCCGGCATCAAATATCACATGAACATCAACCATTGGTAGTTCCGCGGCTTCTACAAAATAAACGCGGGCACCGTCATTTGTCTTCCATAAATGGATATCCGGTGATGCTAATGCGTGATGATTAAAAACAACACTGATTACAAGTATCAGGCTGAGAAAAAAACGATTAATGGCGAACATCAGCTGTTGGCCCTCCCGGAATTTCTGTTGGCTTACCATTATCAAGTGGTAACGGTTCCAGTACTGCGACAGTTAAATGATCATCAGTCAGGTATTTTTTTGCTACCTGCTGAACCTGTTCAGCAGTGATTGAACGAATACGTTCAACATAATCATCCATCAGTTTCCAATTTAAACCAATGGTTTCCAACATGCCTATTTGCATGGCCTGATAAAAAACAGAATCCTTCTCATAAATATCACTGGCAACAACCTGTATTTTTACTCGCTCAAGTTCTTCTTTTGTGATTGGCTCATTCTTGATACGTTCAATTTCTGTTTTCAGCGCAAGTTCAATATCATTCACCGTTTTGTCCTGTGATGGCACCGCACTGAACATAAACAGGCTTTGCATACGTGCCGCAATATCATAGGAAGCACCGGCAGAAGCAGCTATTTGTGTGCCACGTACAAGATTGATGGCCAGTCGCGCGCTGTCGTCCCCATCCAGAATTTGTGCCAGCACCTCCAGTGCATAAGGCTCCCAATTTTCCTGTGCTGTTTTTAAAACCGGAACCTGATAACCCATCAACAGATAAGGCAGTTTGGCTGGACGTTTCACCACAATACGACGTTCACCTTCCTGCTCAACCTCAAGCCGGGGCTTGAGTTTTATATTTCTGCCACGTGGAACGGGACCAAAATATTTTTGCGCCATCAAATACACTTCATTGGGTTTAACATCACCGACAACAACCAATGTTGCATTATTTGGTGCATACCATTTTTTATACCAGTCTTTCAGATCATCAATATTCATGTTTTCCAGATCATTCATCCAGCCAATAATCGGGTTGTGGTATGGACTGGTCTGAAAGGCAGCTGCCGAAAAACGTTCATAAGTCAATGACTGTGGGTTATCTTCGGTTCGTAACCGACGCTCTTCCATGACCACCCTGACCTCTTTGGCAAATTCATCCGGTTGTAATAACAGATTACGCATACGATCTGCTTCCAGCTCAAAACTCACCTCTAGACGGCTTTTTTCCAGCTGCTGGAAATAGGCCGTGTAATCACGTCCGGTAAACGCGTTTTCGCGCCCACCATTCTCGGAAATGATTTTGGAAAATTCACCGGGAGCATGGGTATTCGTTCCCTTGAACATCATATGTTCCAGCACATGCGACACTCCGGTAATACCATTATGCTCATAACTGGCACCCACCTTGTACCAAATCTGGGAAACCACTACCGGTGCACGATGATCCTCACGCACAATGATCTTCATACCGTTATCCAGCATAAATTCACTGACTTTGGCCTTTATCGGCTGAAAAGGTGACTTTTTGCCTGAAACAGACCCCTGCCATTGATATAGTGCAATAGCACCTAAAATAATCGCAGCAACTACCCCGATTATCAGGCCATTTCTTTTTATGGAATTATCTATCATTCCTTTATAATACCCTTTCTACGTACGGAGTTGTATTAATTGAAAAACCCTTTGAGTGTAACTTGGCTTAATAGTTTCTGGAAGTCTACATGTTTGGTCTAAATAAAAAAGATTCCTCAGAAAAAAAACCGGGATTATTCGCACGCCTCAAGGAAGGTCTGTCCAAAACCCGTAACAGTCTGACAGAAGGTCTGGAAACACTCGTCAAGGGTAAAAAGGCCATTGATGATGAACTGCTGGAAGAGATTGAGACCCTGCTATTAACAGCAGATGTCGGTATTGAAGCAACCCAATCCATTATTAATGATCTGACCGCCCGCATTAAACGTAATCAGCTCGCTGACAGTGATGCGTTGTTTTCTGCATTACATGAAGATATGACCGCATTACTGGCTGACAGTAATAAGCCGCTTGATATCCCCGACGATGTACGCCCCTATGTCATTCTGATGATTGGTATTAACGGCGTCGGTAAAACCACCACCATTGGCAAACTTGCCAGTCGCCTGCAACAACAGGGGCTATCTGTCATGCTGGCTGCCGGTGATACTTTCCGTGCCGCTGCAGTTGAACAACTGGAAAAATGGGGCGAAAGAAATAATATCCCGGTCATTGCACAGCATGGCAAATCTGATTCAGCATCCGTTATTTTCGATGCCATTGAATCAGCCAGAGCCAGAAATATAGATGTTTTAATTGCTGATACTGCCGGTCGTCTGCATACCCAGTCCAACCTGATGGAAGAACTGAAAAAAATTAAACGTGTTATTGGCAAACTGGATGCAACTGCGCCACATGAAACCATGCTGGTAGTGGATGCAAGTACTGGCCAGAATGC
>JAOUJV010000125.1 GCA_029882995.1 Gammaproteobacteria bacterium
GAGCACGTTGTTGTGGAACACTCGTTCCTCCATCACCACTTTTGTATAACCAGTGTGCCGCAATGCCGGCTTCTGCCACCTTGTTCATTTCTTCGGTTCTTATCTGAACTTCCATATGTACGCCAAATGGACCAAATAAAACGGTATGCAAAGACTGGTAACCATTGGCTTTGGGAATGGCAATATAGTCCTTGAATTTTCCTGGCACCGGCTTATACAGATTATGCATTACACCAAGTACGCGATAACAGGAATCCGGCTTGTCAACAATGATACGAAATGCATACACATCAAAAACTTCGCTAAATGGCAATTTTTTATCGCGCATTTTTTTATAAATACTATACAAATGTTTTTGTCGTCCGAGTATGTTGCCTTCCAGATCTTCCTGATGCATACGTCTTTTTATCGCTGTTTCGATTTTTTGAACGATCTCCTTGCGATTACCACGCGTCCTTTTGACCGCCTCATCAATAATGCGATAACGCATCGGATACAAGGCAGTAAATCCCAGATCTTCAAGTTCAAGTCGGATAGTGTTCATACCAAGACGATTGGCAATCGGTGCATAAATTTCGAGTGTTTCGTGCGCAATACGACGGCGCTTGTCAGGACGCATAACACCCAGTGTGCGCATGTTATGTAATCGATCAGCGAGTTTGATAATAACAACCCGAATGTCCTTGGCCATCGCCAGCAGCATTTTGCGAAAATTTTCCGCCTGCTCTTCAGCCTTGCTTTCAAACTCAACCTGAGTCAGCTTGCTGACACCATCTACCAGCTCGGCCACCTCTTCACCAAACTCATTAATGAGTTGATCCTTGGCGGTCGCGGTGTCTTCAATTACATCATGCAAAATCGCCGCAACAATAGTGGGCGAATCCATGTGCATATCAGACAGGATGCGGGCAACAGCAATTGGGTGATAGATATAGGGTTCGCCGGACAGGCGACGCTGGCCTTCGTGCGCCTCGGCACCGAACACATAGGCCCGATAGACTTCGGCTACCTGTTCTTTATCGAGATATCGATTGAGTAAATCACAAAGATCGCTGATTAAAAACACTACTTTCTCCCGCAGGCCGGATATTTTGGTTCGGCAGGGAACAAAGTATAACGATTACGGGCAGATGGCTAGTCCTTAAGACTTAGCCCTCGTGACTGGATGGCATATCTCCAATAACCGGACCCGGACTCATATCTTCGGCGCTTTCAGCAATCGCAACAGCCGCTTCAGCTGCAACTTCTTCTTCCAGTGCCTTGGCCGCTTCAGCCGCTTCATGTGCGTCCAGAATATCCATGGTTATCTTGCCTTCTGCGATTTCGCGCAGGGCAATAACGGTTGGCTTGTCATTTTCCTCTGGTACCAGTGGTTCTTTACCATTGGCAATCTGACGGGCACGGCGGGTGGCCAAAATAACCAGCTCAAAACGGTTATCTACATTTTCCAGACAATCTTCTACAGTGACTCGTGCCATTTTTTACCCCTAAAAACAATCAGATAGTGTTACAGGAAGCGGGAATTCTACCTAAAATAGCCCCGTTATGCCAGTAAATCAGTCAGTAAAGGCGCCAATTTAACGCTCTGGAGCTCGGTGGCACTATGACGATCGCGGACAATGGCAGCCAAATCACCCAAAGCGGTCTCAAAGTCGTCATTTACAACCAGATGGTCAAACTCCCCATAATGGGAAATCTCACTTTTTGCATCCCGCATTCGGCGAGCAATCACCTCATCACTGTCTTGCTTACGTGAACGCAGGCGATCTTCAAGTGTCTGGCGTGAAGGCGGTAGAATAAAAATACCAATACAATCTGACATTACACGGCGTACCTGACGTGCACCCTGCCAGTCAATCTCAAGAATGACATCTTTGCCAGCGGCAAGTTGGTCTTCCACCCAACGCTGCGAAGTCCCGTAATAATTATCAAAAACCTGAGCGTGTTCCAGAAAATCACCCCGCTCTATCATTTTAAGGAAGGCATCCTGTGTTACAAAATGATAATTGACTCCGTCCTCTTCACCCGGACGTGGTGAGCGGGTGGTATGTGAAACCGACACGATCAAATCTTTCATTTGACCAACCAGCTCTTTAACCAGACTAGTCTTACCTGCTCCGGAAGGAGCCGCAATAATAAAAAGCGTACCTTTAGTCATATTGTTTTTTCATATAGCTAAATGTATTAATAAAATTAGTTATTTTTTTACTAGTAAAAAATTAAGTTCATCAAAACATATTGATAAAATTAGTTATTTTTTGCTAGTACAAGGCGCAGTGCTTGTGAGAAACGGAGTTAACAAAAAAGTTAATGAGTATCGAAACAAGTGCTGCAACACAGTAATAGCAAAAAAGAACAATTTTATTCGATATTCTGCACTTGTTCTCTCATCTGTTCTATTAATACCTTTAATTCCACTGATGCCTTTGTCATTTCTGTATCCTGTGATTTTGAACCCAGCGTATTAGCCTCACGATTCAGTTCCTGCATCAGAAAATCCAGACGACGCCCGATAGGTTCATCACTTTCGATAACACGGGAAACTTCCTCAATATGTGTTTCCAGTCGATCCATTTCTTCATCTACATCCAGTCTTTGGGTCAACATAACCAGTTCCTGTTCCACTCTTGCCGGATCAACTTCGGTTTTTATTTCTTCAAGTCTGGCTTCCAGTTTTTCACGCATCTGAACAAGCACTTCCGGTACACGATCTTTTACCTGTAGCACTACATCACGCATTGCAGATAACCGCTGTTCAATGATCTGTTTGAGTTTTTCACCCTCACGCAAACGTGTATCAACCAGTTCATCAATCGTTTCTTCCAGCAACTCCATTGCACCATTATGGAGTTCTTCCATATTCATTTCCGGAGTATGTAAAACACCGGGCCAACGCAATACATCCATCGAATTAACCGGTGCGGCGCTATAAAGGTAGGAATCCACTTCCCGACTCGCTGCTGCAATTTGTTTGGCCAGTTCGGCATTGATGGTAATTTCTGCATCCAGTACTTCGTTTTTCTGGAAGCGCAGGGCGCAATCAACCTTGCCCCGCCCCAGAAGTTTACCTAACAAGGTGCGGATACGCATTTCCAGTGCCCGAAAATCATCCGGCATGCGAGTGGAAATTTCGAGATAACGGTGATTAACTGATTTGACCTCCCAAACCAGTGTGCCCCAGGGCCATTGCCGAGATTGCCTGCCAAATGCAGTCATGCTTCTAATCATAGGGTTTCTTTACTCAAGTTTTACTGCGGAATCACGCTAAAAATAAATACTAAACTTTATCAGGTAGATACGGAAGCCATATTTCCTGAAACAATACAAAACATGCCCGAAAACCCGAATTCAAAGAACCCTAATGCCCTGCCTTTTGGTACGCGGGTAAATAACTATGTCATTCAGGAAATGCTGGGGGATGGCGGGTTCAGTATTGTCTATATGGCAACCGAATTGCCGGACTGGAAACGGGTCATTATTAAGGAATACCTGCCTTCCAAACTGGCACGTCGTGGCAAGGACAATACAATTGAGGCGCTGGATGACGAGTCTATTCCGCGCCTGAATCAGGGCAGAAAACTCTTTTTTCAGGAGGCCAATGCTCTGGTTAACCTGAATCATCCCAATATTGTTCGCGTTACCAACTTTTTCCGCGCCTTTGACACAATTTATATGGTAATGGAATACGAGGAAGGCCAGAACCTGCAAAGCTATATCCAGAAGTACAAGGGCAACCTGAGTGAAAAATTTTTACTGACTGTTTTTCCGTCGTTACTGGAGGGGCTAAAATCCATCCATGAAGCCGGTTTTCTGCATCTGGATATCAAGCCGGGCAATATACATTTATGTCTGGGCGGTAAACCCCTGCTACTGGATTTTGGAGCCGTGCATAAATTACAAACAAGCCGACAATATCAGCCAGGGCAGGTCATTACACCGGGGTTTTCTCCTTACGAGCAATATAATAAAAAAGGTTATGTTGGACCGTGGACAGATCTTTATTCAATGGGTGCCACCATGCGATCCTGTATCGAAGGGACTTCACCGCCAGCTGCTATTGACCGCCATGAAAATGATAAAATGAAACCCGCGGTTGATGCCTTCGGCAAACAATATGACAAGAAATTATTGTCCGCTATTGATTGGGCAATGGAAGTAGATGCCATGCTGAGACCACAGAATGTGGATGATATGTTACTGGCAATAAAAAATGGCAGGCCAGTGAGTGAAAAATTACCGGGTAGTAACTAAACTGAAAAAAACGGAACGGAAAAAAACATGAGCACTTCTTTTGAAACCAGCATGATCAATCGTCTTGGCAATCGTGAAAAAAACGAGGACCGGGCAGATATTATCAAAAAGGATGGCGCAGTCATGCTGGTTCTGGCCGACGGTATGGGCGGTTATGAAGGCGGTGATCTGGCGGCACAGGTTGTGGTCAGCACATTAAGCAAGCGCTTCAACAATTACAATGGCAAGATTAATGATGTACAGGATTTTCTGACACAAGCAATTGCAGCAACTCATCAAACTGTTATCGAAATGGGCAAGAGACAAAACCCGCCAATCAGCCCACGCTCTACCTGTGTGGTCTGTATTGTTCAGGATGGCAAAGCCAGTTGGGCACATGTTGGTGACAGTCGTTTATATCTTATTCGTGATGAAAAGGTCTTGTTCCGTACGCGTGATAATTCCTATGTTGAGAAACTCTACCAGCAGGGGAAAATCACACGGGAAGAAATGACAACACACCCGATGAAGAACCATCTGACCGAATGTATTGGCGGTGATCCAACACCCCCCATGATTACACGCGGCAAGACAACCCAATTACAGAATAACGATATTGTTATGCTTTGTTCTGACGGCTTATGGGGTGCATTGAGTGACAACATAATGATCAAGGAACTAAGTAATAAACCACTTGAGTCGGCTATTGATGCAATGGCTGAAAACGCAGAACAAATAACCTATCCACAAAGTGACAATATCACTGTTGTTGCTTTACATTGGCAACAGGAAAACCACGCAGACGAAATAA
>JAOUJV010000126.1 GCA_029882995.1 Gammaproteobacteria bacterium
CTTTGCGAACCGGTAATCCGGTTACCCAGTCTGTTCTCAAGTTGTGCCCGGTACGAACCCCAGCCGGTGCCAACACCATACCAGTCATCTCCTTCCGGCAAGGGTACATTTTCGGGTGCAATGACACTTTCCTCACCCTGCAACTGCATGAGATTGTTTTTATCCAGTTGATAAACTGCCCAGTAGACTTCACTGATACGTGCATCAATCACAGCAAGTACTTTGGATTTTTGCTGTTCACGATAAATGCGCTGTGCCATGGTAGCCAGTGTCGATACCGGAACGACAGGTATGTCAGCGCCATAAGCCAGCCCTTGGGTAACACTGGTTGCAATCCGCACACCGGTAAAACTGCCCGGTCCGCGCCCAAAGGCAATTGCATCAAGCTGATTCAGTTTAATAGCTGCCTCAGCCAGTAATTTTTCAACCATAGGCAAAATCAGATCAGCATGTTGTTGTGGTGCAATCTGATATTCGGACTGCACATTACCCTCTATCAGCAATGCAGCAGAACAGGCTTCGGTGGCTGTATCAATGGCGAGTAGTTTCATTTTTGTATATTACTGATATTCCGAATGAACTAAACAAAATCCAGCTCTTCTTCTAAATCAGCTTTATCTGTATATTGATTATCAAAGAAATATTCAACATCAGCTAACTCACGTGTTAATGGCATGGATGGCAAACTACGCAAGAATACCTTGCCATAGGGTTTACCCAGAATACGTGGATCACATAACATCATCACACCGGTGTCATTCACATCCCGAATCAAGCGACCCGCTCCCTGTTTCAGGGTAATGGCGGCATTGGGTAACTGGTATTCCATAAATGGATTGCCCCCATTACGACGCATAATGTCGATGCGTGCCTGTAACACCGGATCGTCGGGTGGTGCAAATGGCAGTTTATCAATAATCACACATGATAACGCTTCACCACGCACATCAACCCCTTCCCAGAAACTACTGGTACCAAGTAAAACTGCATTGCCTGTCTTGCGAAAGCTTTCAAGCAATTCAGCATGCGGCATGCTGCCCTGTACCAGTAATGGATAATCAATCTCTTCCTGCAAAACTGCCTTGGCTCGATTCAAGGCGCGGTAACTTGTAAACAGGAAAAAGGTGCGCCCACCACAGGCTTCAATAACGGGGATTGCTGCATCAATCACACTGTCGATATAACCGGTGTCATTCGGATCAGGCAGATTCTTTGGAATATACAACAATGCCTGATGTTCAAAGTCAAACGGGCTTTGCCATTGTCGGGTTTCAGCATCATGTAATCCGAGGTGGTCAGTATAATGATCGAAGCTATCACCAACCGCCAGAGTGGCAGAAGTAAAAATCCAGGCACTGCGATATTGAGCGATACGCTCCTGAAATATATTGGCCACATTTAATGGTGTCATATAAAGCACAAAGGAATTTTTAAATGTTTCAAACCAGTGAATATAGTCTGATTCATTATTATCAGTGATTTTTCTGAATCTATCCTGAAGCAATTCTGCCCGTTTGGCACAGGCATCCAGCTCCTTGCTGCGTTCAGATGCAAGATTTAGATGATTAATGAGTAATTGCAAGGATTCACTGACAACCTTGATTGCAGAGTTTATTTTTTTCTCTTTCAGAGCCTGCCAACTGGAACGACGAATATCCTTGCCCATCGCAAGACGCATATCCCGCACCTTTTTTTCAAAAGTTTCAGCCGCCTTGCGTAGTTCCGGCGTATCACCGGCAGAATTGATTTGTGCTGCAATAGTATCTTTGGATAATTCGGTTAGCTGACGACTGCTCAGTGAAACCCCGAAAAAAACCGAGGCCAGTTCCGGTATCAAATGTGCTTCATCCAGAATAAAGGCATTGGCTCCCGGCAGGACTTCACCAAAACCTTCCTCTCGCAATGCCATATCGGAAAACAGTAAATGATGGTTTACCACCAGTACATCGGCTTCCTGTGCCTGTCGACGTGCATTTACCAGATAACACTTGTTGTAATCTTCACATTCAGAACCAAGACAGTTCTCGGCAGTTGATGTGATCAGGTTCCAGATGCCACTGTCTTCCGGTAAATTATTCAGCTCGGCAATATCACCACTTTTGGTATAACTGCTCCATTCCTTTGCCTTTTGAAGAGCATCCGTGTCATGTCGTGATAACTTGTGTTGTGGTGCAATCTGATGAAGCCGATATGTGCACAGATAATTACTGCGTCCTTTCAATAATGCCGTTGTGATGGGTACACTGAGTGCATTACGCACCACCGGCAAATCTTTCTGAAACAACTGATCCTGTAGTGTTTTGGTGCCAGTGGAAATAATAACCTTTTTGCCCGATAACAAGGCTGGCACAAGATAGGCAAAGGTTTTACCAGTTCCGGTCCCTGCCTCTGCCACCAGTTTTTTGCCATCAAGCAACACAGATAAAATGGATTCAGCCATTTCCTGTTGCTGACTGCGCACAGCAAAACCACTGATACGCGCCGCTAATGGGCCTTCCGTTGAAAGTATTTCTGTGGGAGTTTGCATTTATAATAGGCTGGAACAAATTTTCAGCCACGGACCTCTAGTATGTTTTTATTTGCGGCCCATGACCGGCCTGCATCAGGCGTTTACACATCTGCCTGATTATCCCATACATCATCATCTACGATGCCTTCTTCTTTTGTCCAAACCAGATGCCCAATGATTTTGAATTTGGCGACGGAAACAGGGCCTCGTTTACTGCGTTTACTCGTCTGAGATTCATCTACCGCTTCCTGTAGTTCTTCACGGCTGGCTTCGTATATTTCGAATGGTTCGTATTCTTCGTCCATCAAAACCAGAAACATACCATCCCACGGAATATCAAATTTAAATTGCCCCAGACGGTGACCGGATTTTGATTCATCAAAAATAGTGCGACCTTTGATTATGTATTGCAGTCCATCACGCTCACCCTTACCAATGGCATCATATCCGCAGTTACGATCATTGGTGGCTTCCAGATTCATAATGCGGGCAACATCATTCACTGCAATCTCTGAAGTAATAGGCAGGGTCTGACCGGTTGCCTTGCGATATTCCGATGCAAGGCGACGTGCCTCATTCATTAGTTTGTTAACCGCATAAACAGCCATCTAGCGTAAACCTTTATCTGATCCTGATAGTTATTTTAGTTGTTTTATTGAAGAAAACCTTCAGTTAGAACCGGAAATCAGTGAGTCATATTTGGCCAATGCGGCACGCTCACCCTCTGTATCTCCCTGTTGATGCCGAATTTCAGCAACCAGTTTCCAGATCTCAGCCCGTAGTTTTTGATCACCAATTGCCAATGCCATGGCCTTGGCAGCCAGACCATCAGATTGATCAAGTTTGCCCTGCTCCAACCGGACACGCGCCAGCCGTTGCCATAACAACGGATTACGCGGCTGAATACGCAGTGCACGCTCCAGCGTGGCAGAAGCTGCATCCAGTCTACCAACTCGCGCCTGTTTATCTGATAAATCCAGAAGTGAGACAACTGCACCGCCCCCGTTTTCTTCCAGCGGTATGGCTTCAGGACGTTTTTTCTGAATAACATAAGGATTAACGACCGTAGCAGCGGCACGCTCTTCCACCGGTGCCGGTGCCGGCGTTGCACATCCGGATAAATAAATTACTATCAAGCCCAAAACAAAAAGGAATATTCTGTTTAAATTCACTGCCATCAATTACTCCGATTTATCTTTCTTGAACAAATTAATTACCTTCTTAAATATCTTGCCCACAGATCCGGTTGAACAGGGTGCGAGTTCCTGAGGAACACTGCCTTTGATTACCGGTAAGCTGGTAGAAAAAAAACAGCCCTTGTCTGTGGGTAATCCAGAGTCATTATCAACTAAAATGCGTTCAATTTCAGCTGGCTGATCCAGAACCAGTGGAATTGCATCCAATCGCCCTATTATATCGCCCCAAACACGCAAGGCACCGGTACTGCCAGTCAGCATTGCCGGTGTATTATCATCCATACCGAGCCAAACGACAGCCAGATAATTGCCAGTAAATCCGGCAAACCAGCTATCACGCAGGTTATCTGTGGTACCGGTTTTACCAGCCACCGCCAGCTCTGATGAAATCTGGTCATACAATGGCTTTCCTGTCCCTTCCTTAACCGCTTCCTGTAATGTCCAGTTCACAAGATAGGTTGCCGCCGGATCAACCACCTTTTCAACGGAAAGCGGATAACGGGACAGCGGTTCACCATTGACATCAAGCACAGCACGAATTGATCGCAATGGCATGTGAAAACCACCTGCGGCCAATGTCTGGTACATTTGCGCCAGTTCTATCGGTGCAAGCCCGGCCGCCCCCAGAACGATAGAGGGATAAATATTTAATGCCCGTGTAACTCCAAGCTGTCGAATTGTTTTAATAATTTTGTCGACACCGACATCCAGTGCCATACGTGCTGTCGGTACATTATAGGAATGTACCAGTGCCTTATATAAAGGCACTTTGTCACGAAATTCACCGTCATAATTTTTCGGCGTCCATTCTTCCTCGTTGGACTGGAATGTAAATGGAGTATCTTCGAGTATCGTACCCAGATGATATCCGGTTCGTTGTGATAATGCGGTGAGATAGACTGCCGGTTTGATCGCAGAACCCACCTGACGCACTGCATCCAGTGCGCGATTAAATCCGGCAAACTGTGCATCTCTGCCACCAACCACAGCCAGTACTTCTCCATTGTTTCTGTCTGTCACAATCGCGGCACCCTGCAGTCCTTCGGGAACACTTGTAAAATCCTGTGTCAGTCTTTTTATTCGCTGCGATACCGATATCTCGGTTACAGTCTGCACATGTGGATCAAGAGTGGTAAATATACGTAAACCTTCCGACGTCAAATCTTCAGCCTGATAGTCACGACGCAATTGCCGTTTCACCAGATCCATAAACGCAGGTACACTGGTCACATGTCCGGAAAATCTTTCTACTACACCTAAAGGAGATGACTTTGCTGTTGAAG
>JAOUJV010000002.1 GCA_029882995.1 Gammaproteobacteria bacterium
CCAGGTTCTATCGTTACCGCACAAGTAGTTGATATTCGTGACGACGTCGTTGTCGTTAATGCGGGTCTGAAATCCGAAGGCATTATTCCAATTGAACAGTTTAGAGATGACAACGGTTCACTTGAGGTGGTTGTCGGTGAAGATGTTTATGTTGTACTGGATTCTTTGGAAGACGGTTATGGTGAAACCCGTCTTTCACGTGAAAAAGCAAAACGTGCACAATCATGGATTGTTCTGGAAAAAGCACACGAAGCAGGCGAAACAGTAACCGGTCTTTTAACCGGCAAAGTCAAAGGTGGCTTTACTGTTGAATTGGGTGATATCCGCGCCTTCCTGCCAGGTTCACTGGTTGACGTGCGTCCTGTCCGTGACTTGTCATACCTTGAAGGCAAGGAACTGGAACTCAAGATTATCAAGCTTGATCGTCGTCGCAACAATGTTGTGGTTTCACGTCGTGCGGTCATGGAAACAGAAAACACAGTAGAGCGTGATGCACTGCTTGAAACACTGGAAGAAGGCAAGGTTGTTAAGGGTGTTATCAAGAACCTGACCGATTACGGTGCATTCGTTGATCTGGGTGGTATCGATGGTCTGTTACATATCACAGATATGGCCTGGAAACGCGTCAAGCATCCAAGTGAAGTCGTTAACATCGGTGATGAAATCGATGTCATGGTACTTAAGTTCGACAAGGATCGTAATCGCGTATCTCTGGGTATGAAACAAATGGGTAATGATCCTTGGGGTGAAATCAAGCATCGTTATCCTGAAAACAGCCGTCTGGTAGGCAAGGTAACCAATATTGCTGACTACGGTTGTTTTGTTGAAATTGAAGACGGTGTTGAAGGTCTGGTACACGTTTCTGAAATGGACTGGACCAACAAGAATATTCACCCATCCAAGGTTGTTCATCTGGGTGATGAAATTGAAGTCATGGTTCTGGATATTGATGAAGAGCGTCGTCGTATTTCACTGGGTATCAAGCAATGCCAGTCTAATCCATGGGAAGCCTTTGCTGCGACTCATAACAAGAATGACAAGGTAGTAGGCAGCATCAAGTCTATTACTGACTTCGGTATCTTTATTGGTCTGGACGGCAACATCGATGGTCTGGTTCATTTATCTGATATTTCCTGGAATATGCCGGGTGAAGAGGCTGTCCGCAGCTATTCCAAGGGACAGGAAATCGAGACTATCGTACTGGCAGTTGACCCTGAAAGAGAAAGAATTTCACTGGGTATCAAGCAATTGGAGAAAGATCCGTTCTCTAATTTTGTTGCAGAGACGTCAAAGGGTAGTATAGTTAAAGGGAAGATTGTTGAAGTAGATGCCAAGGGCGCCAAGATTGAACTTGGTGATGATATCGAAGGCTATCTACGTGCTTCGGAGCTGGCGAATGACAGGGTAGAAGATGCCCGTACTGTATTGAGCGTCGGCAATGATATTGAGGCCAAGTTTATAGGCGTCGATCGTAAAAATCGCGTGATTTCGTTATCAATAAAAGCAAAAGAAAATGACGAACATGCCGAAGCAATCAAGGAGTATTCACAGTCATCTGATTCTGAAGGTATGACCTCATTGGGTGATTTGATGAAGGAACAGATGGGTGGCAAAGAATAATAATCGCACCCGGTTGATAGTTGGTAAATATTAATGAGGATGTTTGGGGAATAACAAGGTTGGGGTAAACCGATGACTAAATCTGAATTGATTGAACGACTTTCGCGCAGACAAACCCAGTTGGCTTATAAGGATGTTGAGTTGGCCGTTAAGGCAATACTCGAACAAATGAGTCAATCACTGGCAACAGGTCAGCGTATAGAAATAAGAGGTTTTGGTAGCTTCTCATTGCATTTCAGGCCACCAAGAGTGGGACGTAATCCTAAAACAGGGGCTTCTGTTGATCTAACAGGTAAACACGTTCCGCACTTCAAGCCTGGCAAGGAGCTGAGGGAACGGGTCGATAAATCGAGAGAAATGGGGAACCCTATTACTTGATTCCACTATCAGTGATTAGTAAAAAAACGGCATGTTTTACATGCCGTTTTTTTTACGTAATATAAAGTGAATATGGGCAGGGATTTAAATGATGCATTATCTGCCAGTAATAAAGTATAAAATATGAATGAAATGTTCCGGAATAAAATCTAGAATCTACTACGATCCCGGTGCAAATGTTTTATTGAAATCAGCAGTAACGGGAATGATTCATGAATTTTACTGGATAGGTATTTAATACCAGAACCAGACAGAATCCTGGAGAGCCACAATGCGTTTATTTGTCTATTTATTATTTCTTGCTGTTCTGCTCGTATGTGTCGGTTTTGCCGTTATTAATGCTGAACCGGTAGCAGTCAGTTATTACTTTGGTGAGTTGACAGCACCATTATCCCTGATCGTTGTTATTGCTATTATTGCTGGTGCGCTTTTAGGGATTGTTGCAGGATTAGGTATGGTGCTGGGCGCAAAAAGGGAGATGTCGGGTTTGCGTCGACAGCTAAGGCTAAAAGAAAAGGAAGTGTCCAATTTAAGAGCAATTCCGATCAGAGATGAGCACTAGTTTATTTGAATGGTTCCTGCTCTTGTTGCCGATAGCAGCCGCTTCAGGCTGGTTTATGGCCAAGCGTGATACCCGTAGAAAAGAACAGAACAGCACAACTTCCTTATCATCCAATTATTTCCGTGGCCTGAATTATTTGCTGAACGAGCAGCCTGACAAGGCCATTGAAGTCTTTATCAAAATGCTGGAAGTGGATAATGACACTGTCGAGACACATCTTGCTTTAGGTAACCTTTTCCGCCGCCGTGGTGAAGTTGATCGGGCTATCCGCATACACCAGAATCTGATTGCACGACCGACACTGAAAAAACCACAACGTGCCGAAGCGCTCTATGAGCTCGGGATCGATTACATGCGTGCCGGCCTGCTGGATCGTGCTGAAAGCCTTTTTATACAGTTGGTGGAAATGAAAGAGCGCGTTATTGATGCACTCTGGCAATTAACTGATATTTATCAGCAGGAAAAAGACTGGAAAAAAGCCACAGACACTCTGAGAAGATATGAACAGGTGTCGGGTGAGAGGTGCAATATTCTGGTTGCACATTTTTACTGTGAACAGGCTGAGGCAGAACTGAAGAAAAAGGACTTCAGGCAGGCTACACAATTTATCAAGCAAGCTTTATCACAGGATAGAGCAAGTGTCAGAGCCAGTATCCTTCAAGGCTTTGTTGAGCTGGCATTGGGTAATTACCGTGCTGCAATCAAATCCTTCAAACGAGTAGAACAGCAGGATATAGCGTATTTACCGGAAGTGCTGGATGCAATGCGTAACAGTTACTGCCAGATTAACAAGGAAGGTGATTTTCTGGAATATCTGCAGCATGTCTTGCAGCATTATAATGGTATCTCCGTTATTCTTTTAATTGCGGATTTATTGCGTAGTCGGGAAGGCGAGCAAGCGGCCATTAATTTTATTAAGGAGCAGTTGCACAAACGCCCAAGTGTGAGAGGACTCGATCGCATGGTGGAATTAAACATGATTGGCGCCAGCGGTCAGTCACTGGACAGTTTATCGCTTATCAAGGATTTGACACGCCAACTCATTGCAGGCAAAGACGCCTATCTGTGCGGGAGCTGTGGTTTTAGCGGCAAGGCCATGCACTGGAGATGTCCGGGGTGCAAGCAATGGGGTACAATTAAATCAGCACAAGGTGTAATCGGAGAGTAACCAGCCAGCTTATGTCGATACCAAATGAACCCAGAATCATTGTTGCACTTGATTTTCCAAATGATAAAAAGGCGTTTGATTTTGTCAGCCGGATTGAGCCGGGACATTGTCGATTAAAGGTCGGTAAGGAGTTATTCACGAGTGCGGGTCCTGCATTGGTTGAAAAACTGGTTTCAGATGGCTTTGATGTATTCCTTGATCTCAAGTTTCATGATATTCCTAATACAGTTGCCAGTGCCTGTTCGGTCGCCTCGCAACTGGGTGTCTGGATGATGAATGTGCATGCACTGGGCGGACGACGCATGATGTCTGCCGCACGTGAAGCGGTAGAAAAAGAGCAACATAAACCCATATTACTGGCAGTGACAATTCTTACCAGCATGGATGAAAATGATCTTGCTGAAATTGGTATTGCCGGAAAACCGGAAGACAATGTCATGCGACTTGCGAATCTGGCCAAAGAGGCCGGAGTGGATGGGGTTGTCTGTTCAGCACAGGAAGCGAATAAAATCTCAACCGCACTGGGGAAAGAGTTTTGTTTGGTAACACCCGGCATTCGTCCCAAAGGTGGGGATGTTGGTGATCAGCGTCGTATCATGACGCCTGCTGATGCAATCAAGAGTGGTGCTCATTATCTTGTTGTAGGACGCCCCATTACACAATCTGAAGATCCAATGGGGGTTTTGCTGACAATGGAATCTGAAATTTCGACTATTTAAAATAATTTCTTCCGAGTATTATTGACGACTTCAAACAAGAGTTTTTGTTTGTCGTTTAAATGGAATTAGTCAATATTATTTATCAAGGAGATGAATATGCAATTTTTCAGACAATGTCTATTGTTGTTAGCTCTGTTGTTCTCAAGTACTTCTCTATTCGCTGCTATTAACATCAACACAGCAGATGCAAATCAGATTGCAGATGCAATGAAAGGTGTGGGTTTAAGTAAGGCGCAGGCAATTGTGAACTACCGTGAGCAAAATGGTCAGTTCAAGACGGTGGATGAGCTTTCCAAGGTGAAGGGAATAGGGATACGTACTGTGGAAAAAAACCGTGAAAATCTGGCTGTCACCGACGAAAAATGAAGTAATGAGAAACCCGAGGTACTGGGTATGGAAAACGGGCAAATATTGCCCGTTTTTTTTTATTTACGATAAAATCAAGATATTCCATCACTTACCGTTATCATTTAATATCAACTATCAAATACGACAAGAAAAAGTTTAATTAAATAGATTACATTCATAATATATCCTATTGTTATTAAAGGAAATTAAATGATTATCCAGCCAGTTATTCTCGCCGGAGGCTCAGGTACCCGCTTATGGCCACTCTCGCGTGAGCTATATCCCAAACAACTCCTGCCATTGGTCGGTGAGAACACGATGTTGCAGGAGACCGTCAATCGGCTTGATGGCCTGTCTTCTGAATTGCTCGATCCTCTGGTGATTTGCAATGAAGAACATCGGTTTCTGGTGGCAGAGCAAGTTCGACAGATGGGTAAGCAATGTGCATCAATTATTCTGGAGCCAATTGGGCGTAATACGGCACCGGCATTGACATTGGCGGCATTGGCGGCAAAAGAGGCAGGGACTGATCCGGTATTGTTTGTTATGCCTGCCGATCATGTGATTCAAAATACACCTGCCTTTCATAAAGCAACACAGCAGGCCGCACAGTTGGCGAATGAAGGTGGTCTGGTAACATTTGGTATTGTCGCAGCAGGGCCGGAGACCGGATATGGTTATATCAAGCGCGGTCAGTTGCTGGATAGTTCAAATAGCTATCAGGTAGACAGCTTCGTTGAGAAACCGGATTTGAAAACAGCAGAAGGTTACATCGCCTCCGGTGATTATTACTGGAACAGTGGCATGTTCATGATGAAGTCCTCTGTCTGGTTGGAAGAAATTGCAAAATATCGTACCGACATTTTAAATGCATGTGAAAAAGCCTGGCAAGCGGGATCCCATGATCAGGATTTTTACCGAGTTGATAAAAATGCCTTTGAGTCATGCCCAAGTGATTCAATCGATTATGCCGTGATGGAAAAGGCGACAGGAAAAGACACCAAAACCCGTGTTGCGGTTGTGCCACTGGATGCAGACTGGTCAGATGTAGGAGCCTGGTCTTCTTTATGGGAAGTAAGTGCACAGGATAAGGAAGGAAATGTGATTAAGGGTGATGTTTATACACACAATACCACCGACACACTGTTATATGCAGGTCATCGATTTTTGGCCACGGTTGGTATCAAGGATTTGATTGTCATTGAAACAGCTGATGCGGTAATGGTAGCACACAAGGATCATGCGCAGGATGTAAAAGCCATTGTTGATAAATTAAAGGCTGAGGATCGCGAAGAACGTAAACTACATCGTTGTGTTTATCGTCCCTGGGGTTCTTATGAGGGCATTGATAAAGGCGCGCGTTTTCAGGTTAAACGGATTGTGGTAAATCCGGGTGCCCAGTTATCATTGCAGATGCATCATCATCGAGCAGAGCACTGGATCATTGTCAGTGGTACAGCAAGAATCACACGGGATGATGATGTCTTTATGCTGTCCGAGAATGAGTCAACCTATATCCCGATTGGTGCCAAACACAGGTTGGAGAATCCGGGGACTATTCCGCTTGAGATGATTGAAGTCCAGTCCGGTAGCTATCTTGGTGAGGACGATATTGTCCGTTTTGAGGACGTTTATGGGCGTGCAGAGCAGGACAAATGACCCTAAAACGGGTAAAATGGGCGGCTTTATATTGTCGGGATTTTGAGTAATGAAGAAAGCATTTATCACGGGTATCACAGGGCAGGACGGTGCTTATCTGGCCGAGTTCTTGTTGAACAAGGGATATGAAGTACATGGTTTGAAGCGCCGTACTTCATTATTCAATACAGACCGTATTGATCATCTTTATCAGGATCCACATGAAACCAAGCGTAAATTTGTTTTACACTACGGTGACATGACAGATTCCAGTAGTCTGGTGCGTATTATTCAGAAAGTACAACCGGATGAAATTTATAATCTGGCGGCACAAAGTCATGTACAGGTCTCATTTGAGGAACCAGAATACACGGCTGACTCGGATGCATTGGGTACATTGAGATTGCTTGAAGCGATTCGTATCCTTGGTCTGGATAAAAAGACTAAATTCTATCAGGCATCTACTTCAGAACTTTTTGGTAAGGTGCAGGAAATCCCACAGAAAGAAACAACACCGTTTTACCCACGTTCGCCTTATGCAGTAGCTAAATTATACTCCTACTGGATTGTTGTAAATTATCGTGAGGCTTATGGCATGTATGCCTGTAACGGTATTTTATTTAACCATGAATCCCCGGTTCGTGGTGAAACCTTTGTGACGCGTAAAATTACGCGCGCTTTATCGCGTATTAAATTAGGTCTTCAAGACTGTTTATATTTGGGTAACATGGATGCCAAGCGTGACTGGGGACACGCAAAAGATTACGTGGAAATGCAATGGCTCATGTTGCAACAAGACAAGCCAGATGATTTTGTGATTGCAACTGGTGAGCAATACAGTGTACGTGATTTTGTCAATGCAGCAGCTGAGAAACTGGATATCAAGATCAAGTGGGAAGGTTCCGGTGTAAATGAAAAGGGCATTGTTGAATCTAATAATGGAGACAAGGGGCCTAAACCGGGCGATGTGATTGTTGCTGTTGATGAACGTTATTTCCGCCCGACAGAAGTCGAAACCTTATTGGGAGATCCTACAAAGGCTAAAAAAGTACTGGGATGGACACCTAAAATCAGCTTTAAAGAACTTGTTGCAGAAATGGTTGAGGTTGATCTTAGTGCCGCAGAGCGTGATGAATTAGTTAAAAAACACGGCTATTCTACCTACGATTACAACGAATAATTCATGAATATTGAAGACAAGATCTACGTTGCAGGTCATCGAGGCCTTGTGGGCTCGGCTTTTATACGTCGACTCACGCAAGGTGGTTATGCGAACATTATTACCTGTACACATAAAGAACTTGATCTAACTAATCAACAGGCAGTGAATGTTTTTTTTGCAAAAGAAAAACCGGATTATGTTTTTCTTTCAGCAGCCAAGGTGGGTGGTATTCATGCCAATAACACCTATCCTGCTGAATTCATCTATCAAAACCTGATGATTGAATCGAATATTATTCATGCTTCTTATTTGAATAAGGTAAAAAAATTATTATTTCTTGGTTCCAGTTGTATTTATCCCAAAATGGCACCCCAGCCGATGAAAGAAGAATACCTGTTAACAGGTGAGCTGGAGCCTACCAATGAGCCCTATGCTGTTGCCAAGATTGCAGGTATCAAGATGTGTGGTGCTTATAATAGACAGTACAGGACTAACTATATCAGTGTTATGCCAACTAATTGCTATGGTCCTGGCGATAATTACAATCTGGAAAACTCTCACGTCATTCCCGCACTTATTCGCAAGGCACATGAAGCCAAACAAAATAATGAGAAGGAAATGGTGGTTTGGGGCTCTGGCAAGCCTATGCGTGAATTCCTTTATAGTGATGATCTTGCAGATGCCTGTATTTATCTGATGGAAAATTGTGATGCCGATCAGATAGGTGAATTTCTGAATATTGGCACCGGTAAAGACACGACCATCCGTGAATTGGCTGAATGTGTAAAAGAGGCAGTGGGTTTCGAAGGGAAGTTGACCTTTGATTCCAGCAAGCCTGACGGTACCCCAAGAAAACTGCTGGATGTGAGTCTATTAAATAGTCTTGGCTGGCAGGCAAAGACCAGCTTCAAGGATGGCCTCAAAATGGCTTATCAAGCGTTCTTACAAGAACAAATCTAAAATTCCCCTCAATTCCTTCATAAGCTTGCTTTTTTCTGTGTTTATTGCTTAAATACATAGAGCGTTCACATAATGAACACTCTTAAATAATAACTATAACATATTGATATTATTGGCAATCCTGTTAGGAGGCCGCATGGAAAGCAGTGATAATAAGGCATGGTATGTAATCCAGGCCAAACCAAGAAATGAATTTGCTGCTCGGGATAACCTTGAAAGACAGGGTTATTCTACTTATCTGCCTGTTGTCTCCCAGCCTCGCCGCCGAAACAATCGTAGAATCTATATCACTGAGCCCCTGTTTCCCCGTTATTTGTTTATCCAACTCAATAAGAGTACAGATAATTGGTCACCCATTCGTTCAACTATTGGTGTTTCCAAACTGGTTAGTTTTGGCTTTGTACCGGCAAAGATGCCAGATGAACTAATCAGTATGCTGCAGGAAAGGGAAAACACGGATGGATTGCATGAAATTACAACAGAATTTAAGTCGGGTGAAAAGATCAGGATTGAAGACGGGCCAATGACAGGTTATGAAGGTGTGTTCCTGGCTCAAACCAGCAAGGAAAGAGTTATCGTGTTGTTGGAAATATTAGGCAGAGAATCCCGAATCAAGGTAAGCCCGGATTTATTATCGAAAGTAAGTTAACAAATATTTTTAATGAATAATAAACATTTAAAAGAAGAACAACTTACGCTGGAACTTCTTGATGCGATTGAGAAGGACAGTGATATCAGTCAACGCCACCTGGCAAAAAAAATGGGGATAGCTTTAGGACTTGCAAATTCATATCTCAAGCGTTGTATAAAAAAAGGATTAATCAAGATACATGATGCCCCTGCTAATCGTTATTTATACTATATAACTCCCCAAGGCTTTACAGAAAAAAGTCGTTTGACGGCACAATATTTATCTTATTCTTTTTCATTTTATCGTGAGGCTGGAGAATCATGCAAAAAAGTCTACGATAAAGCCAAAAATAATGGATGGAATAAAATTTTACTTTGCGGGATATCTGATTTTGCCGAGATTGCATCCATTCGTGCAATGGAAATGGATATGGATGTTATAGGCATATTATCGCCAGAGAGTAGTGAAAATATTTTTATAGGGAAGCCAGTTTATAAAACCATCAACAGTGCAGGTGCTTATGATGTGCTTGTTATAACTGATCTTGATTCGCCAAAAGATATATATATGAATTTAAAAAATGAGGTTAAAGAAGCACGGATATTAGTGCCGGATATACTACGCATGGAATCAGGAGATTAATTACAGTAATTTATTAGTAATTAATTATGTCCATGTGATTTTTTAGAACAAGTTGTTAGTTGAGTTTTTGCGAAATTAATACAAGGCTGTGCGGTGATATAAATTACTGCATGGCGGTAGCGTGTCTGCCGGGTATTAATAAATGAGGGATAATAATGTTGGAACAACATAATAAATCACAAGGCGAACTTAATTTTATCGACATATGGAAGATTATTGTTTTCTATAAGAAGTTTGTACTTGGTATATCAGTAATGGCCATGCTTTTGGCTCTTATATTGGTGAGTTTTAAACAGGCTGAATGGGAGGCAACAGGCTACGTTCGGGTTGGGGGAATAATAAATGAAGAGGATGGGCAGCAATATAGGTATCTCATTGAGCCTGTGCCAGCTGCGGTTGCACGAATGAAGTTAAGACCTTTTCAAGACAAAGTGTTTACTAAGAGATTTGACCTAAAAGCTGACGAAGATTTGTCTAATAGGAGGATATACTATGATTCATTAGATATCGAAGGCATATATCAGACTGATTTTTTAAAAATAAATGTAAAAGGATATTCAGAAAAATTAGCAATACTTAACATAAAAGAAACCGTGGCAACATTACAAAAAATTCATAATGATTTAGCTTCTCCGCTTGTAAAAAATACAAGTGAAAAACTAGATCAGGTAAGGCTACAGATCGAAGAAATTCAAAAAGAGAGAGAGAAGTTGTTAGGGAATAATCCTCAGAAGAACACAATTCTTTCCGATAAGAATATAATAAAAAATATTTTTTTATCAAATATATTAAATACCCAAGAAAGTGAAATACGTAAACTCGAATTGTTGGAGCTTGATTATAAAAACAAATTGAAACTAATGAATATCTATCCAACCGCTTTAGTAGGTGAGGTTTATATTGATCCGCCTAATATATGGAGAGATGTACTCATTGTAGTGCTTGCCGGAATTATGGGAGTGATATTGGGAGTGGCTATATCCTTGTTTAGAAAAAGAAGTAATTGACAGTAAAATAGCAAGTAAAGACAATAATGATATTGTATCCTGTTTTGTTTATGTTAAATTTAATTGATAGAAAGGGAAGTGTGGTTTGAATTCATGCTGAAATGTTTGTGCGTGTTTATATGTTCATATGTATCCTCTTTGTAAGGATAAAATGCATACATAGCTGTCATAGCATTACAGTGGAACAGTAAGCTCATTATTTTATAATTCATAAATATGCAATACGGACTAACAACATGTTAATAAATTCATCAATTTTAATTACAGGCGGTACAGGTTCGTTTGGTAAAAAATATACAAAAACCCTTATTGAACGTTACAAGCCTAAGAAAATAATTATCTATTCTCGTGATGAGCTGAAGCAGTTTGACATGCAGCAGATATATAATCAGGACTGTATGCGTTATTTTATCGGTGATGTCCGTGATCCTGAACGTCTCGAACAAGCTATGAGAGGTGTGGATTATGTTATTCATGCTGCCGCTCTCAAGCAAGTGCCTGCAGCAGAATATAATCCCACAGAATGTATCAAAACCAACATCTATGGTGCAGAAAATGTCATTAAAGCGGCCATTAATAATGATGTAAAAAAAGTGATCGCTCTTTCCACAGATAAGGCAGCTAATCCTATTAATCTCTATGGTGCAACTAAGCTGGCATCAGATAAACTTTTTGTGGCGGCTAACAATATGGCAGGAGGTCATCCAACGCGATTTTCAGTGGTTCGCTATGGAAACGTAGTAGGTTCACGTGGTTCAGTGGTTCCATTATTCAAAAAAATGATTATGGATGGTATTGATTATTTGCCGATCACTCATTCTGAGATGACTCGTTTTTGGATTACTCTTCAATCAGGTGTGGAATTTGTACTTAAAAACTTTGAACGTATGCAGGGAGGGGAGATATTTGTTCCTAAAATCCCATCGGCAAGGATTGTTGACTTGGCAACCTCAATTGCACCTAATTTAAAGCAAAAGATTGTAGGTATTCGTCCAGGTGAAAAGTTGCACGAAATTATGTGTCCGTCAGATGATTCACACTTGACGATTGAATTTGATGATCATTATGTGATTTCACCTTCTATTACGTTCGTTGATTCTAACTATGACTTTAAGGTTAATGCTATTGGTGAAAAGGGTAAGCAGGTTGAGCAAGGTTTTGAATATAATTCAGGAACAAATAAGGAATTTCTTTCTATTGAGCAACTCCAAGAATATGATAAGTGGGCAGAGATTTAATGATTCCCTATGGCCGTCAAAGTATTTCTGAGGATGATATCCAGGCCGTTGTTGATGTGCTGAGGTCCGATTTTTTAACTCAGGGACCAATCGTTCCCAAGTTTGAAAAGAAAGTATGTGATTATACTACAGCTAAATACGCTATTGCGGTTAATAGTGGTACATCCGCTCTCCATTTGGCTTGTCTAGCATTAGGACTGACAAAGGGCGATTGGTTTTGGACAACACCAGTTAGTTTTGTAGCATCGGCTAATTGCGGACTTTATTGTGGTGCCCAAGTTGATTTTGTTGATATTGACCCCTTGACATGGAATATGAGTACAGAGAAATTAAAAGAAAAACTGGTGCAGGCCAAGCATGAAGATAGGCTTCCAAAAGTATTAGTTGCAGTACATTTTTGTGGATTACCCTGTGATATGGAAGAGATATATGTTTTGTCACAGGAGTATGGTTTCAGGATTATTGAGGATGCATGCCATGCTATTGGTGGTAGATATCAGGATGAGCCAGTTGGTAATTGTCGATACAGTGATATAACGGTATTTAGTTTTCATCCAGTAAAGACTATAACCACTGGTGAAGGTGGTATGGCCATTACCAATGATAAGAAATTGGCAGAAAAAATGGAGTTGCTTCGAAGCCATGGAATTACACGTAATCCCAATTTGATGACCCATGTACCAGACGGGCCATGGTATTACCAGCAGATTGATTTGGGTTTTAACTATCGGATGACAGATATTCAAGCAGCACTCGGTAATAGTCAAATGTACCGCCTTGATGATTTTGTTTCAAAACGACATAAGATCGCAGAAAGATACAGAAAAATGCTTGCAGATCTTCCACTGCATCTGCCACATAGTTCAACGAGTAAATATTCAGGTTTCCATTTATATGTGGTTCGCCTACTGAGTGAAAAGGTTACAGGTACCCACAGAGAGATATTTGACGCACTAAGAGGGAAAGGGATAGGTGTTAACTCACACTATATTCCGATACACACTCAGCCATTTTACCAAAAGATGGGTTTTCGTTGTGGTGACTTTCCACAAGCTGAATCCTACTACGCTGAGACAATCAGTCTGCCAATGTACCCCGATCTTACAAAAGATATGCAAGAAAAAGTAGTTGATGCGCTCAGAGAGTTGTTGTAATGAAAATCGCAATTATTCCAGCAAGGGGAGGGAGCAAAAGAATACCTAGAAAGAACATCAAAGACTTCTGTGGGAAGCCTATTATTGCCTATTCAATTCAGGCTTGCATGGAAACAGGGCTCTTTGATCAAGTTATTGTTTCAACAGATGATGAAGAAATTGCATCAAAAGCGAAGGAATGGGGTGCTAGCGTACCTTTCATACGCCCAAAGGAGTTGTCTGATGATTATACCGGGACAAATTCTGTAATTAAGCACGCTGTTGATTGGCTTAATGATAAAGGTCAAATTGTAGAACATGTTTGCTGTGTATATGCAACCGCACCATTTGTGCAATCAAAATATTTGATTGAAGGCTTTGAAAAGTTAATTTCTGAAAAGAGTACATTTTCTTTTTCTGTTACAAGCTTTCCATTCCCTATTCAGCGAGCAGTCAGGATTAATCACTCTGGAAGAGTAGAAGCCATTTATCCACAGTATATAGATAGCCGCTCACAGGATATTGAAGAATCCTATCATGATGCTGGTCAATTTTATTGGGGGACAGCAAGTGGATTTATTAATGATGTAACAATGTTTTCTCCTGATTCAGTGCCTATCATGCTTCCACGCCATTTAGTACAAGATATTGACACCCCCGAAGATTGGCTTCATGCAGAGTTAATGTATAAAACATGGTTAAATTCTGACGCGAGGAATCTGTGAGGATAATTATTCGTGCAGATGCATCTATTACTATTGGCAGTGGGCATATTATGCGTTGTCTCACTTTAGCAGAAGAACTACAGAATAGAGGTGATGAGGTACATTTTGTTTGTCGTGAATTGCATGGGCATTTGGGTGATTTAATCAAAGAAAAAAAAATCCAACTTTCATTATTGCCAACACCTGATGATAAAAGAAATCCAGCAGATAATAGTGCATTAGTACAATTAACGGGTGTGAGTCAAAAGCAAGATGCTGAGGAGACTATCAAAGCGATTGGAGATAGCCGTATAGATTGGTTGATTGTAGATCACTATGGGATTGATGCTCAATGGCATGGAAAATTACGTAATAGCAGTAAAAAAATTTTGGTGATAGATGACTTGGCTAAT
This sequence comes from Gammaproteobacteria bacterium, assembly GCA_029882995.1. Taxonomy (GTDB): domain Bacteria; phylum Pseudomonadota; class Gammaproteobacteria; order DAOVJZ01; family DAOVJZ01; genus DAOVJZ01. The sequence goes on from JAOUJV010000002.1 coordinate 14,324, forward strand.
CGTATGCTGGATTGTGATTTATTATTGGATCAGACATATGGTCGCGAAGAGTCAGATTATTTTCAATTTTTACCGAGATATTGTAAGAAACTAATGGGGTCTCAGTATGCCTTATTACGGCCACAATTTTCACAACTAAGACAAGATGCAATGGAAAAAAGAAAGAAGCTAACATGTGTTAGTAAAATTCTTGTAAGTATGGGAGGGATGGACCCTGATAATATCTCATCAATAGTTATAGATGGTTTGTCAAAAGTTAATTGGTTAAATTTAGTTGAAGTAGATGTGGTACTGGGAGAAAAGGCCCCTTATTTTGGATCATTGAGGAACAAGCCTGAAACACAAGGGATTAAATTTAATTTCTTGAGTAATGTTTCTAATATGGCAGAGTTAATGTTGGATGCTGATATTGCTATAGGTGCTGGAGGAACAACTACTTGGGAAAGGTGCTGCCTTGGGTTGCCTGCATTATTGACGATTAATGCAGAGAATCAATCCACTATAATAAAAAACCTTTCTACTTCTGGTGCAATACTTAATCTTGGTTGGCATTTTGATCTAACTCCAATAAAAATCTCAAGCTTAATTGAGAAATTATTAAAATCGATTAAAAGCATTAAACAAATGAGCGATAAGTGTTTTCATGTTTGTGATGGCGCGGGAGTCAAACGTGTTGCAAGTAATTTAATATGAGCGGAACAAATATAGACTGGTGGGAAAGGCCAAGAGTAATTTTCATTGTTGTTGATAATGATAGCTGGATACTTCCATATGCCGACACTTTAGTGGAAGAAATAAACAAACGTGGCGATAAAGCTAAGCTATGTCGAAACCATCATGAAATTCAAAAAGGTGTGGTTGCATTTTATATGGGGTGTGTGAAGGTGACTCCGCGAGAAATTCTTGATAAGAACAGATATAACGTCGTAGTACATGAAAGCGATCTTCCAATAGGCAGAGGATTTTCACCATTAATATGGCAGATATTAGAAGGTAAAAACATTATTCCAGTATGCCTTATTGAAGCAGATGATGATGTGGATGCAGGGTGTATATATATGAAACGTGAAATTAAATTGCAAGGTCATGAATTGAACCATGAAATACGTCATAAACAGGGTCAATTAACTGTTGAGATGTGTCTGGATTTTCTTGAGAATTCAAATCCGCCTGTGGGGATCGCTCAACAAGGCGAACCTTCAATCTATTGCAAACGCACACCAGAAGACAGCAAATTGGATATAAATAAAAGTATTGCTGAACAATTTAATTTGTTGCGCGTTGTAGATAATGACAGATACCCAGCCTTCTTTGAAAAAGATGGATGCAGGTATACGCTTAAAATTGAAAAAGCCTAGCCGAGTCTTGGTAAAAAATTCATTACAAATAAACAGGCTCATAAATTATCGTCATATAAGCGAGATGGATATATATTGTGAAAATTGTTGTCATTAATACGAATACCAGCAATATTACTTCAGTCGTCAATGCATTTAAGTATGTAGGCGCAGATGTTTTGGTTAGTGATGAAGCAGAAGTGATACTGAGGGCAGACAAAGCGATTATACCCGGAGTAGGTTCCTTTTCTGCTGGCTATAATGGTTTGGTGAAAAATAAGCTAGTTGATACTATCAGGCAGATTGCAGTTAAACAGGAAAAACCAGTTTTGGGAATTTGTCTAGGTATGCAGATGTTGGCAACAGCCAGTGAAGAAGGTGGTGATTATAAAGGTTTGGATCTAATCCCCGGGCGCGTTAAAAAGTTAAAAAATGATCAGCCCGAATACCGTATACCAAATATTGGTTGGTGTGATGTTCGTCTAAATAGAGAAAATGTCTTGATCAATGAATATGACAAAATTCTATCATTCTATCATATTCATAGTTTCTATTTTGATTGTGATAATAATGATCACGTGGTTGGGACAATCATATTTTCTGGTAAAGACGTGCCGGTGATGGTTCAAAGAAAAAATGTATTTGGTGTTCAGTTCCACCCGGAAAAGAGTCATGAGTGTGGTTTGGAATTACTTAGCAATTTTGTGAAATTATAGAGGCTATTTACGAGATGGCATACCCAAGACTTATACCTGTAATTTTGCTGAAAAATGGACAAATTGTTCGTAGCCAGAGTTTTCGAATTCATCAGGTGATTGGCAATCCAATTCATACCATACGCAGGCTTGGTAACTGGGGTGTCGATGAGTTAGTGCTTCTGGATATTAGTACGGAGGACTACCACGATATGAGGCGTGAAGACCTGCAAGTTAAATATACTGGTACTAATACGATTGAATTACTCCGCATGATTGCAGATGTTAGCTTTATGCCGCTGACATTTGGTGGCAGGGTTAAATCGATTGCTGACATAAAAGAAAGACTGGCAGCAGGGGCAGACAAGGTATCAATTAATAGTGAGGCATTCAGAAGTCCAGAATTAATTAAAAATGGGGCAGATGAATTAGGTAGCCAATGTATCGTTGTCAGTATTGATGCACGATGCCATAAAGATGGTTCCTATGAGGTGTATATTGATGGAGGAAAAACATCAACTGGAATGTCACCGGTCGATTGGGCCAGAAAAGCTGAAGAATTGGGGGCAGGCGAAATCTTCCTCAATTCAATCAATCAGGATGGGATCGGTAATGGATATGATCTGGAACTGTTAGAGAGTGTGGCTGGTGCTGTTGATATTCCTGTCATTGGTTGTGGTGGAGTGGGTAAGTATGAACACTTTGCCGAAGGACTTGCAAAAACACCTGTAGATGCTGTAGCAGCCGCGAATATCTTTAATTATTTTGAATTAAGTTATCCACTAGCAAAACAAAAGTGTATTGATTCTGGTATAGCCATGCGTCCTGTCGTGCTGGATAGTCCATGGTTTCCCAGAGAACCAGAGTATGATACTGGCTTTGAAAACAACCTCTATGAAGAACGCATGAATAGGGCGACGAAAAATATTGGCCCAAAATCAACAGATAAAATCTTCCCGCCAGTAAGATGGTGTACGCAATGTGTGTATCCTTCGATAAGCGCTGCCCCGATGGAGTTTGATGACGATGGAGTTTGCATGGGCTGCAGAATGTCAGTAAACAAAGTTGATATTCCTGAATCAGAGTGGGATGTTCGAAAGCAAATGCTGGTCGATATTCTTGAGCAAAACAGCGCAAAAGACGGTTCACGAGCTGATTGTATCATTGCGGTCAGTGGCGGTAAGGACAGCTATTTTCAAACACATTTTATTAAGAATGTGCTCGGTTTTCAGCCATTATTGATTACATATTACGGCAATAACTATTCAGAGGTTGGGCAACGAAATTTGCTCAATATGAAAGATGTATTTGGAGTTGACCATATTATTTATCAACCCAGTGTTAAATTATTGAAAAAATTAAATCGTCTAGGCTTTGAAATTATGGGTGATATGAATTGGCACAACCATATTGGGATATGTTCAATTCCGATGAAATTGGCAACCCAGCTTGGTATACCGATCGTTATCTGGGGTGAACATGGTTATGGGGATTTAGCTGGTCAATTCTCCATGAATGATTTTGTGGAATGGACATACCGGACGCGACTGGAACATTATTGTCGGGGTTATGAATGGAATTATATGCTCGATAGAATGGGAATTACCGCAAAGGATATGGCGGCGTTTCAATATCCCTCTGACACAGAAATATTCCGGGTTGGATTGCGTGGAATACACATGAGTAATTATGTCAAATGGGAAGCCAATGAGCATAGTCAACTGGTCCGTGAAAAATATGGGTTCGAGGTATCAGATGAACCATTTGATCGAACATACAGAACCATGTCAAATCTTGATGACATCCATGAGAATGGTGTTCACGACTACATGAAGTGGATAAAACTGGGCTATGGTCGTTGTACTGATCATGCAACCAAAGATGTGCGTGCAGGTTTGATGTCTCGGGACGAAGCAATGCAACGTGTCATGAAATATGATCATGTTAAACCCCGTGACTTAAAACGCTGGCTTGAATATGTGGATATGACTGAAGCAGAGTTTGATGCTATTGCCGATACATTTCGTGATCCTCGGGTTTGGCGAAAGGAATCTGGTGAATGGCACAAAGATGTACCATGGCCCAATAAATGACAAAGGTACTTTTTACCGGTGGAGGCGGTGCTGGCACAGAAGCATTGGCTCGATTGCTATCTGGACAATATGATGTCCATTTTGCAGACTCAAGACAGGATATTGGTGCAATAACACCTGCTGTCAAACAATCTCAGCAACATAATATCCCTTGGGCCAGCGATCAAAATTATGCAACAGGGATCGTAGATTTAATTAAGCAGATTGAGATTGATGTGTTTGTTCCAACTGTCGATGAGGAACTAGCACATATTGCAGAGATACAGGCGTTACTGCCCGATCTAAAGATATTGGCGCCTGAGCCCCACTATATCGATCGGTTTATGGATAAGCAGTCAATGGCTGAGCACTTGGCATTAAAAGGGTTGCCCAATCCGGATGCTTATAGCCTGGAGGAACTGGAGACGTTGGATTTTCCTGTGTTCGCAAAACCAAGGCTAGGCAGAGGCTCTCGTGGTGTACAAAGACTTGATAGTAAAGAGGATGTGCAGGCATATTTAGTCTTGGCAAAGCAACCAGCTGATGCATTTGTTGCACAAAACTGGTTAGTAGGCACTGAATATACCGTGATGATGAGTGCGGATGGTGATGGTAATTTATGTGCCATTGTACCGGTGCGAGTGGATGAGAAACGTGGGATAACTATAATCTCTGAAACAGTTGATGATCACGTTGTTAGCGCTGTTTGCGAACAGATTCATCAGGCTTATCCGGCACAGGGGTGTTATAACATTCAGCTCATGAAAACTGATGATAGTACAGTCGTTCCATTTGAAATTAATCCGCGCGTTTCAACGACATTATGCATGGGGATTGCGGCAGGGATAGACCCAATTGATAACTATATATCAGGCAAAAAGCAGGAAAGCCTGCAGTCTTTTAAATCAGGACTGGTATTACATCGATACTGGTTAAATCACATTGACGAGAAATAATCTATGAAATTTCAAAAACAAGATGATACTTATTTGACGAATAGAAAGGAACTGGCGGAAAAGATTAATCGCCCTGATATGTGGGAACTGATTGATCACTGGCCACTTTATGTTGGTTTGGCTAATCTTGGCAGATATATGGCTATAGCCGATCTAGTTCAGAAAAGCATGAAAACACCAGGACATATAGCCGAATTCGGGTCGTGGAAAGGCGCGAATTTAATGTTCATGACCAAGTTGCTCAAGTTGTGGGATCCATATTGCAATAAGGTTGTACATTGTTTTGATAGTTTTGAAGGCTTAAATACATTTTCCAGTGAAGATGGCGCTTCCAGTGAACAGCAGCATGGCCAATATGCTGGGAGATTGGATGAGCTGAAAGCATTTATTGATTTGTATGATTTAGAAGACGATGTCGATTTTCATGTAGGTCTGATACAAAACACCTTGCCCGAATTTATTAATGCCGAACCGCAAGTCAAGTTTTCACTAGTATATTGTGATACAGATTTATATGAGCCAACACAGCTCATACTGGAAACGTTACATGAAAGACTGATGCCTGGTGGTTTTTTTGTGTTTGATGAATGGAATGACCCACGTTGGCCGGGAGAAGGTATTGCAGGTAATGAGTTTGTGTCTGAGTTCAGTGCATTTTATGAGGTCATTCACGTTAATGGTGCTCGCCAGCCGAACCTGATATTAAAACGCAAATAAACCTTATGTTAAAGAAAATAGAATTCAATATTGGCGAAAAGCATATTGGAGATGGTCATCCAAGTTATATCATTGCCGAAATTGGTTCGAATCATAATCAGGATTACCAGTTAGCATTAAAAATGATTGATACTGCGGCAGAAGCAGGGGTTGATGCCGTTAAATTTCAGACATTTCGTGCAAAAGATCACTACTCTAAGCATGCACCAGGTTTTAGTTACCTGGAAAATACCAGCACTTATGAATTAATCGAATCTCTGGAGTTAAACAGGGACTGGCAGTCATCTTTAGCAGACCATGCAAAGTCTCGGGGAGTAGAATTCCTGACTTCAGCATGTGATACGGAGGCAATCACTGAGCTTACGAAACTTGGTATGGTTGCTTATAAAGTGGCTTCTTTTGACCTGCCTGATCACCGGCTTATTAATGCTATCTCCAGTACAGGTAAGCCTTTGATACTGTCAACAGGCATGGCTGATATGGTTGACCTGTCAAATGCAGTCAATACAGCACGTAAGGCAGGCAATGAGCAAATCGTATTGTTGCAATGCACTTCTTTATACCCTGCACCAGCAGAACTTTCCAACCTATCTTCGATGCAAACAATGCGCCAGTCGTTTGGTTGTTTAACGGGATATTCTGATCACACGAGTGGTGTTCATGTTGCTATAGCTTCCGTTGCGATGGGAGCCTGCATGATAGAAAAACATTTCACCCTTGATAGAACACTGCCGGGTCCGGATCACCCTTTCGCCATCGAACCCAAGGAATTAGAACAGATGGTAAAGCATATTCGTGAGGTAGAAAAATCCATAGGGGACGGGCTCAAGAATGGTCCGCGTCCTGAGGAGCAGGAAATGTTCGAAAAAGGACGCAGAAGCATTCATGCTGCAGTGGATATTAAGGCTGGTGAGATAATAACCGAGGATATGTTAATAATTAAGAGACCCGGTTACGGGTTGGTGCCTAGTATGTGGGATCAAATAGTTGGCAGGAAAGCAGCTAAAGATATTGAGGCGGATTATTGGGTTACATGGGATATGGTATGAAAAGGATCGCAGTAACCGGTGCAAATGGGTATCTTGGAAAACAAATTATTTCAACGTTCTTATCTAGAGGAATTAAAATATTCCCTATTGTAAGAAACCAAAATAACAGTAATGAAATAGTTTGTGATTTAACAGATAAAGAGTCTGTTGAAAAAGCGATAATCTCAAACAATATTGATACAATAATTCATTGTGCAGCAATGGTGCCAAAAAAATGGGAGCAATATGATGAAGATAATTGTTATAACCAAAACATCATCATGTTGCAGAATATCGCGCATGAAAAATTAAAGAGACTGATTTTCTGCTCAAGCATGACAGTTTATGGGGTTGATGCGGAGGGTATGATAGATGAGTCGAGTGCTACATCAGCTTCTAATGCATATTCCAAGTCAAAGCTTGATTGTGAGGAATGGCTACAAAAAAAATATAAAGGAGACTATGTCATTGCAAGACTTCCTGGTCTGTTCGGTGGGTCCAGACAAAGCGGCCTGATATATAATTTGATTTTATCCTTATCTAAACAGGAATTGCCGGAACTGGTAAAGGAACCTCCAGCCTGGTCAGCATTACATGTCGATGATGCCGCAGATTTAATGTACAGGTTGGCAACTTTTCCACTAGAGAATAATATCGTTTGTAACCTGGGTTATGGTATCCCTCAAAGTATATATCGTTTGCTGCTTAACGTAATGGCATTGATGAAACTTGACGATTTTCCAGTGCAAAATATTTCAGATAACTGGGTATGTTTGAATATTAATCGCCAGTTGCGAAATATAGGCTTTACAAGCAGGGACTGGTTTCAACGTTTGGCGCAGGAAATAAGCACAACAGAAAATATTTCATGACTAATTTGAAAGATTATATTCCTCCACTTGTTGAAGCAATGAAAGTAGTAGGGAGCGAACTATTGGCTCGAAGAGAAAATAACCAAGTAGATGGAGAGTGGATAGGAGCCCAACTTAAATCATCTGCCGATATATATGCCCATGAGTTCCTGCAGAAGACATTATACAAAATTAGCCCTGAAATACCTTTTATAAGTGAAGAATCGATTGATCTGGATGTTACAGAAAGGCCGGATTGCTACTGGCTGGTTGATCCGATTGACGGGACAGCAAGCTATGTAAATGGTTTTGATGGTTTTGTTATGCAGGTTGCGCTAATCAGGGACAACGTTCCACAATTAGCCGTTATCTATGCACCTGCTACCGATGAATGTTATACAGCAATAGCAAGTGAAGGGGCTTATAAAAACAACACAAGAATGACGTTATACACCAATCATGATGGTGTCAGATTGATTGATAATTATCCTGAGCCCAGAGGGATAGCAAAATCCATCATGGAGAAGCTACCTAACGGTACGTACGTCGAGAGCGGGAGTCTTAGCCTAAAAGCATTACGTGTTGTGGAAGGGGGGGCAGACCTTTTTGTGAAAGATGTTGTTGTCCGTGACTGGGATTTTGCGGCGCCGATCGTAATTATTAATGAATTGTCAGCTTGTATTAGCCAGTTTAATGGTAAGGAATTTTCATTATATGGTAGTTGGGAAAAAAAGGGTATCATTGTTTGCAGAGACAAATCATTGCACCAACAAATAATTCATTTATTAGCTGAGAATGAAACGTCGCCATGAATAATTTGAAGGTTATTTTTATTGATGCTGAAACTTACCCAAAGGCATAGCTTAAAACAGGTGGATTCAGAATCATTTTGAAGATGTACAACTTATTGATAATAGTATTAATGCTAAAACAGTAATCAAAAAAAGAGACTATATATGACCGATAATGTGGTTGTGATAGCGGCCCACCCTGATGACGAAGTACTAGGGTGTGGCGGCACTATTATTAAACATGTGGAATCAGGAGATTCTGTTTCTGTAATCATTCTTGCTGACGGGGAAGCTTCGAGAGGAAAAAAGGAGCAGAAAAGGGATGCTCGTCATGAAGAACTTAAAATGGCTGCAAAAATATTGGGGGTAAGCAATGTTTCTTATATGAATTATCCGGATCAGAAAATGGATATAATTCCATTTCTGGATATTGTTCAGAGCATAGAAAAAGCATTAGAAAAGCTGAGTCCAACTATAATTTATACACATCATGGTGGGGACTTAAATCTGGATCATAAAATCACGTATCGAGCTGTGATGACCGCATGTAGACCACTTCCTGACTCCAAAATCAAAGGTATTTATAGTTTTGAAGTGGTTTCAAGTACCGAATGGGGGCTAAGTACCGAGTCTCAATTTAGGCCCACAAAAGCATGTGATATTACTGTGCAACTAGACAAAAAAATTGAAGCGTTAAAATGTTACAAAAGGGAATTAAGGGAATTTCCTCACCCAAGAAGTATTGAAGGAGTTATAGGTCTGGCAAAAACCAGAGGTATGCAATTTGGTCTTGATGCCGCTGAAGTTTTTATAGTTGAAAGAACCTTCTGGAGATAGCAATTAATGTCGCATGATCGGGTCGGATTATCCCACCATATATGGTGGAAGAAATATCAGTCAACCATAATGGCAGTATAGATAGAGTTATGCAATTGATTGACATGGCTAAAATTTGTGGAGCAGATGGTGTCAAAACACAAAAACATACACAGATGAATCAATGATAATTGATTGCAATAATCGAGATTTTAAAATTAAAGGTGGGTTATGGGATGAGTGTAATTCATATAAATTATAAACAGTATCAATAATATTTTCTTTTAAAGAGGTTATTAATGTGAGCACATTAACAGAACAAGAAATACGCCCAGCTGAATTGATGGATAAACAGCGGATTGCAGCATTGACAGATATTGGTAGACTTTTATCGAGGTGTGGCGAATTTGTTAACGTGAACTGTCCTGCTTGCGGGATAAATAATTATACTCAAAAATTCAAAAAAAACAGTATTACATATGTTGAATGTAAAGAATGCAGAACATTTTATGTTAACCCCAGACCATCACCTAATGTGCTCCAGTGGTTCTATCAAGGTTCTCCAAATTATGCTTATTGGAATGATGTTATTTTTCCAGCTTCAGAAGCTGTAAGGCTTAAAAAAATATTTACCCCAAGGGTTGTTCGATTATTTGAACTTTGCGATAAGTTTAATATTGAAAAAGATAAATTATTAGAAGTAGGTTCAGGGTTTGGTACATTTTGCTCGGAAGTAAAAAAGAGAGATATATTTAATAGAGTGGTAGCAGTTGAGCCAACACCAGATTTGGCAAAAACTTGCAAGGAAAGAGGGCTAGAAGTAATAGAGCAACCGATTGAAGAAATTCAATTAGATGCTAATGAATACTTTAATGTGGTTGTCAGTTTTGAGGTCATAGAACACTTATTTGACCCCGCTGAATTTGTCAAGCATATGAATCGTTTACTTAAACCTGGTGGAATTATGATGTTGACATGCCCAAATGGTCTAGGCTTCGACATTGAAACATTGGGGGTAGCAAGTGATACTGTTGACCATGAACATTTGAATTACTTCAATCCAGAATCTTTAGCAGGAATGGTAACTAAGCTTGGAATGGAAGTGCTAGAGGTGTTTACTCCTGGTTTATTAGATGCTGAATTAGTAAGGAACAAAATTATCGATGGTGAATATAATATTGCTGGCCAGCCATTTTTAAAAAAAATACTAATAGATGAATGGGGTAAATATGGGTTGTCATTTCAGGAATTTTTAGTGCAGCAAGGTCTATCCTCAAATATGTGGTTGGTTGCAAGAAAATATTATAGTTAAGATAGAAAATATTAAATCATTAAAGCTCAATGAATAAAAAGAGACTCATATGAAAGTTTTACTTGTTATCAATAGGCCTGAGCGCGAGGCAAAGATAATGGAGTCGATTAAGCGCGAAATACATTTCCTTAATCAAAAAGCTATAGTTGAAATCAAAGAAAGGTGTACTCCAGAATTTAATCGTTTTGTTTTTTGGTTTAGACCAAATGTTATTTTGACATACCCATTTACTTGCGAAGGTTTTTCCAATATTTATTATATGTTTAAAGTGATTCTTGGAGCCAAAATTATTTCTATGCGGGCGGAAGGTGTTGTGGATTTTGACAGTGAGTATGAGCTTGAGCGCTCCGTGGGTTATGATGATTATGGCAATAACCTTGTTGATTACGAATTATCTTGGGGTGAAAAATTTGCTCGTATTATTGGTGAAAAATTAGTCGCGCAGAATAAATTATCTTCCTTAGGTAACTTTAAAGTTGTTGGGCATCCTGGGTTAGAAAAACATTTTGAGCATGATAATGTTGATGCAACAATACCATTAAGATTGATTGATACTCTGAATCAGTATAATAAAAACAATATTATTTTTATTGTAACTGGTTTCGTGATGGCTGATTATACAAGGCAGAATTTACTTGATGCAAAGGATATGGGCGGAGAAGATAGAATTGAGATAGCGCTTGAGGGTGTTGAAATTGTTAAAAAATTGCGAGAGGATTGGATTAATAACATTATTATTGCTGCAACTGAAAATCCTAATGTATTAATAATGGTAAAAAAACATCCATTAGAAAATAAAAAGATATATGAACAGATGTTAAATAGTGTAAATAATATTTTATATATACATGAAGATGTTCAGATGCCGAATGTTATCTCTTATGCTGGATTATTTATTCATTATGGTTCAACAAGTTTAATTGATGCATACTTATCTAAAACACCTTCTGTTTATGCTTCTTCTCACTATAATAAACAATGGTATTCAAATCTTGGATGGCCATCTGATCTAGAAGTAGATATTAACGAAATACCATTGGCAGTAAAAAGCTTTTTAGGCGGGAATATTCCATTTAAAATATCTGATAATAAAAAGAAAGTAATGAAAGAAATGTTTAATATTGAGGAAGGAAAGGAATATAGGCCGTCAAAGGAAATTGCAAAAATAATTCTCGATCCAACCCCCCCTCAAAAAGTTAAAATAACAGATACATATTTTTTGAGAGCGTTGTCGGTTTTAATGTACCAACATACATTTGGGCGTCTTTTAAAACTACTAAAAAGAGTCTAGCTTTGATTTGCAATATTAGTTATTCTGATTCTGAAGGCGAAATATACTAATGAAATTCTTGTTGGGGTTTTGCGGTAAAAAACCACTATTTATTCTCATTGTAACTTCATTGGCAATTCTTATACTTGACTTAATTGGAATTGCATTAATTTTTCCTTTTCTTAAGCTTTTTATTGCGCCCGATACTGCATTGCATAACCAATACGTAAATACAGCATATGAAGCTATGGAGTTTGAAAGCGTTAATAAATTTGTTTACACAGTGGGACTCTTTTTAATAGTAGCATATCTACTTAAGCTCATTATAAAAACAATAAGCAATGCAATTAAGTACCATGTTTTTGCAGATTTGACATACCGGCTTTCTCAGCACTTGTTCAAGGGCCTACTTCAGGCCAGATACACTTTATTTACTGATGAAGGGGCGTCCGAAATGATTGGTGTCATAAATGGACAAACAGCTCAAAGTGTAATATGCCTGGAATCATTTGTGAAGATGTTAAATGAATTCTTATTCCTTGTTGTTATACTGGGAATAATGTTTTATATCGACACTGCGGTTACTATTTGGGCTGTTGTTTTATTTATAGCCTTAGGTGTTGTGCTATATTATGGTTTGGTAAAAAGAATTGAATTGTACGGCAAGACACATTCCAGACTCAATGTTCTTGTGTATAAATATGGTTATGCTGTTGCAAACAGTATAAAAGATATTAAGATAATGCGGTTAGAGAAAAAAAATATTAGTAAATTTTCTGAAATATGGCGAGAATACAGCCGCAATGACAGTCGATCAAAAGTTATGCAGGGGATACCTTCTGATTTATCAGAAACATTGATTTTTAGCGGGATTGTTCTTGCCTGTCTTTATCTGCTTATGTCAGAGCAGAACACTAAAGATATGATACCATTTTTGGGGGTTCTTGCGGTCGGGGCAATGAGATTGTTGCCCTCATTTAATAGAATAATAAGTGGATATAACACATTTAGGTTTTATAAACCCTCACTTTCATTAGTTGAAGATCTGGATAGAAAAATAAATGATAATAGACAACATGTTGAACACTTAGGACTTCCCTTTTCTAACGCTTTAGAAGTTAAGGCATTATCTTTTCGGTATGCAGAAAAGACAGTTCTTGATTCCATATCGCTAACATTAAAGCGTGGAAAATCCTTAGCATTTGTGGGAGCGTCTGGAGCAGGCAAAAGTACTCTACTCGATATTTTGGTTGGATTACGTGAGCCTGCAACTGGAGAGTTTTATCTTGATGGAATTCAATTTAACCCATTTAAAACAGACGCCCTAAGAAATTACATTGGATATGTGCCTCAGAATGTTAATCTGATTGATGAGTCAGTTGCATTTAATATTTCTTTTGATAAGCATTATGATGAGGAGAATATGCATCGTGCAGTCACCATTGCACGTTTAGAAGAATTTATATCAGGATTGCCATCTGGTCTAGATACTATTATGGGTGAAAATGGCGTGCGAGTATCTGGAGGACAGAAGCAGAGAATTGGAATAGCACGAGCACTCTATCGCGATCCTGAAATTCTGGTGTTCGATGAGGCAACAAGTGCTCTTGATACGGTTACAGAACGTAAATTGATGCGAGAGATAAACCAGTTATCAAAAAATAAAACTTTAATTATAGTGGCACATAGGTTATCAACTGTCGAAAACTGCGATGTTATCCATCTGCTCGAAAATGGGAAAATTATTAGCCAAGGAACCCATGGTGAATTATTAAAATCTTCAAAAGAATACCAGGAATTATATTATCAGCAGGAACAAATTCCATGAGATGCATTATGAAAAAATTGAGTTTCTTTGTTATAAAAAATCTCATTCATGAATATCACTAGAACCATAAAATCACTAATTAACAGTGCCGGCTTGATTTACGCGAAAAAAATTTGCGCTCGCGAATATAATAGCCAAACATACATGGGGTTTAATGAGCGGGCTATTGAATTTTCATTTCTTTTTACCCAGCTAACAAAATTATGGCCTAAAACAATATTGGATGTCGGAACGGGGATGACAGCATTGCCTCACATGATGAGAAACTGTGGATTTCATGTGACGGCCATTGATAATATCAAAGACTATTGGACGAATGGGATGGTGAATCGCCACTATCATATTATTGATGATGATATTAGCAATACAAAACTTACTGACACTTATGATGTGATTACCTGTATAAGTGTACTCGAACATATCAATGACCATCGCGCAGCAATGATGTCAATGTATAGATTACTTAATCCTGGCGGACATCTTATTTTGACTTGTCCTTATACCGAGACTGAATATGTTAATAATGTTTATACATTGCCTGAATCTTCGGTTCATGAGGACTTCCCCTTTATTACTCAATCATTTTCCCGAAATGAAGTTGATAACTGGTTGATAGATAGCCCTTTTAATTTAATAGAACAAGAATATTGGCAGTTTTTTGAGGGAAACTACTGGACTTGTGGAGAGAAGCTTTCTGCTCCGAATCAGGTAAAGAAGGAAAATACACACCAACTAAGCTGTATGTTGTTTGCCAAAAATCAATAGGTGAAAGATATCTAATTACTGTGAAGATACTTTTTATATCTAATGGGCTTACCCACTACTACAATCTAGTTCTTTCTCGTTTAAATAGTGAACCAGGCATTGAGTTGGTTGCGGTTGTACCCAAGCAATGTAGTTCTCATATTGGAGAGGGGGTTTATCAGACCAAGGATGGAATAAATTTTAGGGTTGTTGAGTTGGAAGAATCACGAAAGCTATATTTATATACAACATTCAAAGGTTTGGCTAGTCTTATAAGAAAAGAACGACCTGACGTTGTTATTGTGATCGATATATATCTCTTTACTTTTTTACTTGATGTGGCAGTTGTTGTAGCAATGAAACTAGCCCAGTCAAAACTTATATTGAAAACACATCCATTTCGTTACCCCACATATCAAGAGGCTCTGGTTGAGATTGAAAAATCTTCTTCTGAATTTAAATTATTACCAAAAACAATTAATAAGCTAGTGTGTATGTTTGGTTTAGTGCGTATCTTAAGGAAAGGAGTCTTATACCTTAATAGATTGGCGCTTAATATGGTCGATGCACATGTTAATTATATTGAAGCACATAAATTATGGGCTACTTATGGTGTCCCGCGCGAAAAAATATTTGTAACTATGAATTCGCCTGACACAGATATTTTGTTTAATGTGAAAAAGGCATTAAAAGATATTGATTCAATATTGCCGGTTAATCCTTATCGAATTCTACATGTTGGCAGATTGGTTGAGTGGAAGCGTGTTGATATGTTAATCCGCACGGTTGCCAGATTAAAAACCGTCTTCCCAGATGTGGAGCTTCTCGTTATCGGAAAAGGACCAGAAGAAGCTATGTTAAGGCAACTAGCTTTTGAGCTTAATCTTGAAAAAGAAATCAAGTTCGTTGGGGGGGTTTATGAACCCCGTCAACTTGGTCAATATTTCAATGCATCTTCTCTTTACGTCTTGGCCGGGATGGGAGGAATATCTATAAATGAAGCCATGTGTTTTGGTTTACCCATACTTTGTTCGATTTGTGATGGTACAGAAAAAATACTGGTTCGTGAGGGTGTTAATGGGCGGTATTTCAAAGATGGCAGTGAGGATGATTTGTTTAATAAGATCAAATGGTTTTTTGAGCATCCAGAAAAGATGAAAGAGATGGGATGTGAATCTATCAAAATTATTGAGAAAGATGTAAATATTCGTACAGTTATAAATGGCTATAGACAGGCACTTGATTATGTGGAAGCAAAATGAATAGATGATTTATTCCGGGCTATTTTCGTGAAAATTATCCATTTGGCTACACAAGATATTGGTGGTGGTGGTGGTGCTTTTGATGCTTCTTATCGGCTTCATTGCAATATGATGTCTGTCGGAATCGATTCCGCCATGGTAGTACTAAGAAAAGAAACGGATGATGTGACTGTTGTTGATATATCTAAAAAATTGTTTCTGACTGAAAGAATACGTCGATTTCTGTTCACTATTAAAAAAAAATACATTCGTTGGAAATATAAACCATCACCATATTTTTTTGTACAACGAAGGGAATATTTTTCTGTAGATAGATTGCTTGATGATTTCCCTTTTAAACCAGATGTTATTATTGCCCATTGGGTATCTGACTTCGTTAGTTTGCAAATGCTTGGGGAGATGAGCCGTATTACCGGTGCACCTGTACTTTGGTACCTGATGGATATGGCCCCACTAACTGGTGGTTGCCACTATGCTTTTGAATGCAAAGGGTATACTAAGCAATGTGGATATTGTCCGCAGTTAAGTTCCAAACATGAGCAGGATTTATCATCTGATCAATGGTTTTCAAGGCAAAAAATTATTAAGAAAATGGATATTACACCTGTTGCTGGTTCAACATGGCTAATGGAGCGTATAGAGGAAAGTACTATTTTTCATGGCAAACAGGGGAAAAAAATACTCTTAGGTTTAAATGCCGATATTTTTACACCTGCAAATCAAGACGATGCCAGAAGTCAGCTCGACTTACCACTTAATAAAAAGATAATATTCTTTGGTGCACAGAATATATATGAAGAAAGAAAGGGGATTTATTATTTAATTGAGGCTTTAAAGCTTCTTTATTCTATGCTTGATGACAATCCGCAGCTAAAAAATGAGATTCTTGTTGTTATGGCCGGATCAAATGCAGATAAAAATAAATTAGATATCCCATTTGAACATCGCCATATAGGTTTCTTACGAGGAGATGTTGCGCTTGCGACAGGTTATCAGGCTGCAGATGTTTTTGTAAATCCTTCGATTGAAGATGCTGGGCCCATGATGATTAATGAATCTATTCTCTGCGGGACACCAGTTGTTGCTTTTGAAATGGGTGTTGCCAAGGATCTTGTGCATACAAGTCAAACTGGCTACAGAGCACGACTCAAAGACGAGAGAGATATGGCTATTGGTATACGCAGGATTCTTGAATTAGATGATAATGTTATGTGTAAAATGCGTGAAAATTGTCGCAATCTTGGTGTTAAGTTATGCCACCCATCAGTGCAAACACAAGCATTTAAGGAATTATGTGTGGAGATAATTAAATATAGTGATGAAGGTATCGGGCATTGAAGTACTTAATAAGTAAAATAATAAATATGTTAGGGTACGATATAATTAAACGCCGATCAATTCTAGCAAGCAATTTGAATATTGATGAGTTACTTGGCTATGAGTTAGAAGAAGATGCTGTTAATAGTATAAATATCATTCAAAATAACACCATGCTTTCAAAAAGGAGACTAGTCACACTTTACCAGCAGGTAGACTATTGCGAGAAAAATAAAATTCAGGGGAGTTTTGTTGAGTGCGGCGTATGGAAAGGTGGGGCAATGGGGTTGATGGCTCTTGCGAATTTAAGAACAGGTTCAAATAGAAGGCATTTACACTTGTTTGATGTGTTTCAGGAAATCTGCGAACCAGATGCTGCCGTTGATGGGGAGAAGGCTCTGCAAGAAGTTCATAAATTTACAGGTGGAGTTGGTCGTAGTAATGGAAAGTTACAATCTATAAAGGGAATATATGATTCTATGGGTGGGGCGGGCACCTTGGAAGAGAGCCAGAATCTTCTTGAAAATATAATTGGTTACCCTAAAGACATGATTCATTATCATGCTGGCTGGTTTCAGGATACTCTTCCTGTTGATCATCAAGATATTGGGCCAATAGCTATCTTGCGTTTAGACGGAGACTGGTATGCATCCACAAAGATATGCCTTGATTATTTATTTAACAAGGTTGTAAGCGGCGGCATTGTAATAATTGATGACTATGGAACATATGAAGGTTGCAGAAAAGCAGTCGATGAGTATATTCATACTCATAAAATATGCGCTTATCTTTCGTCAGTAGATAGTGACTGCCGATTTTTTGTGAAAGGATAAGATGATTATGAGAAATAATTACAGTCGCCTTGATTGGGACTCTAATTTTTTTGGGTTTGATGTGGCGAGAATAACTGTTACAGATATTGATGAAACCGGACTGATGGAGATGCTTGATGAGTTGAAATTTAAAAATTATCGTATGGCCTATTGGGATATTCCAATAGATAAACAAGAAACAATCCGCATTGCTCATGCCTGCGGTGGTTTTTTGGCATGCGAAAAAGTTACTTATTTCAAAAGGCTAGATAATGAAATTGATGCATTTAGTGCATTACCATATATTGCCACACCTTACACAGATGTTGAGCCTAGTCCTGAATTAATAAGTTTAGGAATTCAAAGTGGGAAATATTCTCGTTTTCGAATCGACCCTTCTTTCCCAGATGATATGTGCGATAAACTTTATAAATGCTGGTTAATACGTTCTGTGCATAAAGAAATCGCTTGGAAAGTTCTTGTTGTCAAAGAAGATGACAATTTATTGGGGATGATAACTTTGGGGTTGAAAAATGATCGTGGAGACATTGGGCTATTAGCTGTCTCTAGCAAAGCAAGAGGAAAAGGAATAGGAAAATGTCTTGTTATGGAAGCAGGAAAGTTTTTTTTTGAGCATAGATATATCAATACACAGATAGTTACGCAGCGCGCTAATATGGCTGCGTGTAGGCTATATGAATCGTGTGGGTATCATATTGAACGAACTGATAATGTGTTTCACTTTTGGCTTTAGGTAAAAATGAAAATCCCATTTAACAAACCATACCTTACTGGTAAAGAGGTGGATTATATTCAGGAAGCTGTAGTTTCAGGGAAAATATCTGGGGATGGTATTTTCACACAAAAATGCCATGGTTTTTTTGAGGAGCGTTATAGGTTTAAAAAAACTTTATTAACTACATCTTGCACTGATGCACTAGAAATGACTGCGATTTTATGTGATATAAAGCCAGGCGATGAAGTTATTGCCCCCAGTTATACATTCGTTTCCACAGTAAATGCATTTGTATTGCGTGGTGCTAAAATTGTATTTGTTGACAGCGGGAAGTCATGCCCAAATATAGATGCAAGCCAGATTGAAGAACTGGTAACACCAAAAACAAAAGCCATTATTCCGGTTCATTATGCTGGCATAGCTTGCGAAATGGATGAAATACTTGATATTGCTCGCCGCCATAATCTTTTTGTAATTGAAGACGCGGCACAGGCGATTGACTCTTTTTATAAAGGTGAGCCGTTAGGCTCACTTGGTCATTTCGGTACATTCTCGTTTCATGAGACAAAAAACATTATTTCTGGTGAAGGTGGAATGCTTGCTATTAACGATGAAGATTATATCAGTCGCGCTGAAATAATTCGTGAGAAAGGGACAAATCGGACAGCTTTTTTTCGTGGTGAAGTTGATAAATATGGATGGGTCGATATTGGTTCCTCTTTTCTACCATCTGAAATTATATCTGCATTTCTTTTCGCACAAGCAGAGTCGTTAGATTATATACAGGAAAAGAGGAAGCGATTATGGGCATTGTATTATGAGTTATTAAGCCCATTAGAGAAGGCGGGCTATTTTGATTTACCCAAGATACCACCTTATGCAACTAATAATGCTCATATGCTATACATTGTCTGCAATAATTCAAATGACAGAGAAGGATTGATAAAATATCTTATGAAAAACGACATTCTTGCAGTATTTCATTATCAATCACTGCATCAGAGCACTTATTACTCGAACCTTCATGATGGTCGAAAATTATTAAATTCTGACAGGTACACAGAATGCCTTGTTAGGCTGCCGCTTTATTATGAGTTAAATGAAGATAATATTATTTTCATAACATCTGTTATTAATGATTTTTATAATAATTCGGATGTTAAGTGGTAAGCATTATTGATTGCCACCTGTGATAATGGGGTGATATTTTTATGCGGGCTCTTAAAAAAATAATACGTTCATTTGGGTTTGATATCAGTCGTTATAATCCTGAAAGCTCTGAAATAGCACGATTAATGGCAATGTTAAATGAACATTGCATAAATCTGGTGCTGGATGTTGGCGCCAATACTGGTGGATTTGGAAAATTGTTGCGTGATGCGAACTACCAAGGCAGGATTGTTTCATTTGAACCGCTCTCGTCTGCATGGGATAAGCTATTAATAGAGTCCAGAAAAGACTCGCTTTGGGAAATAGCTCCGCGTACAGCATTGGGAGCTGAAGACGGTGAGATAGATATTAACATAGCAGGGAATTCAGAAAGCAGTTCAGTGCTAGCGATGTTAGATGCTCATGCTAGTGCAGCACCTGAATCGTGTTATGTAGATACAGAGCGGACACCATTACATCGTTTGGATTCGATCATTCCAGACTATCTACATCCAGAATCAGTCCCGTTTTTGAAAATAGATGCTCAAGGTTATGAAGATAGAGTGTTAATGGGGGCGAAGAATTTTTTAGAAAAGACGATAGGTTTGCAACTTGAGTTATCGTTAACTCCTCTCTATCAGGAGCAGTGTTTATATGATGATCTTATCCAACAGCTAAAAAATATGGGCTTTGAACTTTGGGCAATATCCCCGGTATTTACTGATCATGCCACTGGGCGATTGCTTCAGGTTGATGCAACATTTTTTCGTAATTAATTACAGCCTCTAATGTTGCGAAGCGCAGGTTGTTAAGTGAATAAAATAGTTTGCCTTAACCCTGATTACAGTACAACTCGATGTTTGATTTATTCATCATCAATCATTAATGGAGAGACTGCAAGCAGTAAGTATAAAGGTATGCAATTATTGCCAGATAACACCGAACGAACAGGTGAAGGTGGGTTGAGGACACAAGGGTATTTTAAGATAGAAGACTGTCTTGATGGAGAAGCCAAATGTTTAGAAAAAACCACGAGAAAACCACTAGTCACAATTATCACAGTTGTTTTTAATGGAGCAGACACTCTAGAAAAAACTATTCTAAGTGTTATTAGTCAATCCTACACTAATATTGAATATATTATTATTGACGGTGGTTCAACGGATGGAACAATTGACATCATTCGTAAACATGAACATGCTATTGATTACTGGGTAAGCGAACCAGACACGGGAATATATGATGCATGGAATAAAGGGGTGCGACTTTCTAATGGAGAATGGATTGCTTTTCTTGGTGCAGATGATTCATATTTGGAAGAGGCAATTAATGCCTATATTGATAGTATATTAAGCAATGAAAATTCATCTGTTCTTGAATATGTTTCATCAAGAGTAAATTTAATCAATGGTACAAGGACTTTGCGGGTTATCGGTGCCCCTTGGAACTGGAAAGTATTTCGTAAATATATGAATGTTGCACATATTGGTTCATTTCATCATCGTGCCATTTTTGACAAATATGGCTTATACGACACTACATATAAAATATGTGGAGACTATGAATTATTGTTGAGAGCAAAATCGGCTTTAAGGGCTGGGTATTTAGAAAAAATAACAGCTAACATGGAAATTGGCGGTAAAAGCAATAATAATGTTCTGACTTTTTCAGAAGCAAGTAGGGCGAAAATAAAATCAGGAGGGAGAAATCGGGTGGTTAGCCAGATTGAAAAAATAATGGCTATTTTGAAGTGGAAGGCGCGCACATATTTATGGCAATAAATATAAGATCTTTTGTATTGTATACAACCATTATTAGCATCTTTTCAGAGGCATTATTTGTTCGATATGGATTTGATATAAAGGCGTTCTATTTGGTTCTTATTATTAATACGTTATTAATTATTCCTGCGCACTCTATTTATATTCACACTTATCATTTTATTTTATTATGCTTGCTTGCAATCTCAGGAATCATTGGCATTCTTGCAGGAACAAATGATTTAATACCATTTTTGTTTACCATAACGGGAATAAGCGCATCTTCTATTTATTATTACAATTTTTTTAAATATCAAAACATATCTATTGAAAAAATATTTAATTTATATTTTCACATAGCTTATTTGGTTGCATTAATCGGGTTATTGATTTTTTGTTATGATCTTATCATAGGTAATGAGTTAAAATATGTTAAGAGCATTATGCTTGAGCCCGCGCATTATTGTGCTGCTGTAATGCCAGCCTTATATTATGGATTGCAAAGAACACTGCAAGAACGTGAACACATATGGAAAAGCGGGATCATTCTTGTGTCTATAGGATTAAGCGGATCGTCTGTCGGCTTTGTTGGGCTTCTACTGATCCTGTTCTTTTTATTCGCAAGAAATATAAAAGGAACAATATTAGGCATTATTGCAGTATCTTTATCGTTTGCTTTCATTTATACATTTAGTGATAAATTTAATCTTCGCGTAGATGACACATTGCGAGCGATTCAAACAGGTGCCGTAGATGAGGTCAATCTTAGTACATATTCACTGATTAAAAACACTTTTATTGCGACTGAGAGTTTTAAGCGTAACCCGTTATTGGGCGGAGGTTTAGGTTCACATGTGGTTTCACATGAAAAATTCGTTGATTCTATCCCTGGGATTGAAATGCTCCCGATTGATTTTATAGAACTAAACTCGAAAGATGCATCATCACTTGCGAATCGGGTTGTTTCTGAGCTGGGAATAATAGGAGTTATTTTTTTATTGACGTTTCTATATTATTTTCGAAACAAGAATAATGCATTTAATACAGCTGCCTTTATCTATTTCTTGTTAAAACTATTACGTAATGGCCATTATTTTACGCCCGAAACGTATTTTTTTGTAATGGTATTCGTTCTTACAAGTGCGGCGGCCATGGGGAAACCACGGTCAAATTAAAAGCTGTTAATGATTAAAGAGTTATTTATTAAAATATAGAGTTACTGAATTTAAGTAATTATAAGCTGCATACGTAATTTAAAATGAAAGTTTTATAGGTGGAAAAATGAATCTGAGGCTTCAAAGAGTACAACGAATTTTGAGGGATTCAGGACTGCTTGGGCCTATAGAAAAATTCCGCTACTTGCTTAGCGTTGTGCGGTGGTATAGGAAAAATCGCGAATTCATTCAAAAACATCCTGATTTTAAAGTGCCACCAAAGGTACTTGCGTATGATGCCTACTCTGCTCCTGATTGGGATTTTTATAAGCAAAGTGGTGAGGAAACAGCTGTGTTTCTCGCAGCGATATCTAATAAATATCTTTCCCATGATATTCCTCTTCAGGTGCTTGAGTGGGGGTGCGGTCCAGGACGTGTTATTAGACATATCCCCAATGCGTTTTCCGGCAACACTAATACCTATGGTTCTGATTACAACCCAGCAACAATTGCTTGGTGCAATGATAATATTGGGCAAATTAAGTTTTCTCTAAATGGCTTGCAACCACCGCTTCACTTTGAAGGTGGATATTTTGATTTAATTTATTCAATTTCTGTTATTACTCATTTATCTGAAGAAGTTAGTCGTCTATGGGTTGATGAGTTGTTGAGGCTTGTTCGCCCCGGTGGGATTCTTGTAATAACAACAAATGGTGATTCACGGAAAAACGTTATGCGACCTGACGAGATAGAAGCTTATGAATCAATCGGGTTAGTTATTCGTGGTAAGTTTGAAGAAGGGAAAAAAATGTACTGGGCATGTCATTCTCCCCAATATTTAAGAGAGAAATTATTTAGTGGGTTTGAGGTATTAGAACATGTTAATGCTGGTTTTCCTTATACAGGTCAAGATTATTGGGTTTTGAGAAAGCCAAGGTGAACTATTTTAAAAATATGAAATGGATGAATATCAACTTCATTAGTCAATATGGTATTAGTGGGTTATTACGGCTTGTTATTGATCTGATTTGTACAAAACTGTTTATATCTTCTAAGACTCGTATAATACGACGTCCGGTATATATCCGCGGAAAAAAATATATTGATTTTGGAGAGAACTTAACGACTGGCGTTGCTGTGAGGCTAGACGCATTTCCTGAGGGAGATGCAAATGCAAAATGTATTATTTTTGGTAATAATGTTCAGCTTAATGACTATGTTCATATTGCCGCAGTAATTAGCGTGACTATTGGCAACAATGTACTGATTGCGAGCAAGGTATTTATTTCTGATCATAATCATGGTGGATATGGTACAGATGGTTATCATGACTCTCCCGATATCGCCCCAATTTTGCGACCACTTAGGGCAAAATCCGTAATTATTGAAGATAATGTCTGGATAGGAGAATTGGTATCAATTTTACCAGGGGTGACAATTGGGCAGGGTGCAGTTATTGGTGCGATGTCTGTTGTGAATAAAGATATTCCTCCATATTGTGTTGCAGTTGGTGTGCCAGCTCGTGTGATAAAAAAATATGACCCTGATATCAGAGAATGGGTAGAGACAAAAAATTAATTGTGATTACAGCGATTAATTTTGCTGATGGCGGTCCATTATCAATATTAAAAGATTGCCTGCGTTATGTGGCAGAAAATCTTTCGGAACGCTTCGAAATTGTTGCTTTGGTGCATAATAAAGAATTATTTAATATTCCTAATGTGCATTTCAAGGAATTTCCCTATGCAAAGAGATCGTGGTTAATCCGTTTATACTATGAATGGTTTTACTTCAATAAACTATCGGCTCGGCTAAAGCCATTTCTTTGGTTATCTTTGCATGATATTACCCCAAGAGTTAACGCAGAAAGATCTGCTGTTTATTGCCATAATCCCTCACCGTTCTATGATATTAGCTTTAAAGAAGTCTGGCTTGATCCTGTTTTTTTATTATTTAATAAGCTGTATTCTTTTCTTTATAGAATAAATATTCATAATAATGATTGGGTAATAGTCCAGCAAGAATGGCTTAGACAGGAATTTAAAGCGCGGTACTCCCCAAAAGAAATTATAGTTGCTCATCCAGAGTTAATATGGGATGAGCAATCAGGCTCTGACAGAGGTAATGGCAGGGCGAAAAAAACATTTTTATTTCCAACGTACCCAAGGGTATTTAAAAATATAGATCTAATAGGTGAGGCTGCTTGCTTGCTAGAAGATGCAGGTTATAAAAATTACGAAATTAAAATCACAATAGATGGTTCCGAGAATCGATATGCAAAAGATATAGTGCATCGTTTCTCGGCGAACTCATCGATTAAATTCATCGGGATTCAATCAAGAGAGCAAGTCTTCAAGCTGTATGAGGAAGCTGATTGCTTAATTTTCCCTTCTAAATTAGAAACATGGGGCATGCCAATATCGGAGTATAAACTATTGGGGAAACCTGTTTTGGTTGCAGATTTACCCTACGCACATGAGACAGTTGGTCAATACGACAAAGTCATGTTTTTTCCTCCGACTGATGCAAGTCAGCTAGCAAATTATATGATGAGATTGATTGATGGGAAATTACAATTTGATTCACATGATGCTATTGTTCCACCGCAGCCATTTGCACACAACTGGAAGAGTTTATTTGAAATATTATTGCAGAAGTGAATGTTCAAAGAATAAATTTATTATATTATGTATGAAAAATAGTGCTAAAAATAACCGATGAAGGTATCAGTATCAATTGTAAGTCATGGGCAAGGGGAGTTGGTTGATGCCCTGCTGGAGGACTTGAAACAGCATTGCGATACTGTAACGGAAGTGTTGTTGACAATAAATATACAAGAAGAACTCCCTTTTTTATTGAACGATTTTCCATTTCAGATAAGAGTAATAAAAAATGAGCAAGCCAGAGGGTTTGCAGAAAATCATAATGCAGCGTTTAAAATGGCATTGTGTGATTTTTTTTGTGTGCTTAATCCAGATATCAGGTTAGATAACAATCCATTTCCAGCATTATTGAATTGTATTGAAAATGGCAAGATCGGGATTGCCGCACCTAGAGTAATAAATTCAGATGGTAATCTGGAAGATAATGCACGGCCATTCCCCACGCCACTTACAATTTTAGCAAAATCATTAAGGCTTAATGCTACAACCTATCCAGCTAACCATGAAGAATTATTTCCTGATTGGGTGGCGGGAATGTTTATGTTATTTCCGGCAGGTGTCTATCGTGAGATGAATGGTTTTGA
Source organism: Gammaproteobacteria bacterium (assembly GCA_029882995.1). Classification (GTDB taxonomy): domain Bacteria; phylum Pseudomonadota; class Gammaproteobacteria; order DAOVJZ01; family DAOVJZ01; genus DAOVJZ01. The sequence goes on from JAOUJV010000002.1 coordinate 40,178, forward strand.
TGATGGGTATTTCCTGTATTATGAAGATGTGGATATTTGTGCTCGACTATCCCTTGCGGGTTACCATGTTGCATGGTGCTCGGAAGCGACTGTAGTTCATAATGCACAGAGAGCTAGTCACAACAACCTAAAATATTTTTTCTGGCATTTAAAGAGTATAACGCGATTTTTCTTTTCCTCTGTTTATTGGCGAATTCGTCGTCTTTCCAGTAAAACTGTATGAAGATACTTGTGAGTGGTGCTAATGGTTTTATTGGTCGCGCATTGTGCACGGAATTATTACGCCAGAAACATGAGGTTAGATGTGTTGTGCGTGATAAAATTCATTCGGAAGATCTGTTAGGTGAGATTGTCGAAGTTGGTGAGATAAACTCAAAGACTGAATGGAAAACAGTATTTAAAGATATAGAAACTGTTATTCATTTGGCAGCACGTGTACATGTTATGTCCGAATCTTCAGATGACCCTCTCGCAGCATTTCGTGCTATTAATGTTGATGGAACCGAGAACATGGCATATGCGGCTGCAAAGCAGGGGGTAAAGCGGTTTATTTATATAAGCTCTATAAAGGTAAATGGGGAACGGACAACTTCGACATGCTTTACTGAAAATGATTTTCCTGGACCAGAAGATCCATATGGGGTTTCCAAGTATGAATCTGAGCAGGTATTACAATGTGTTTCAAGAGATACTGGCCTTGAAGTAGTGACCATTCGACCTCCATTAGTATATGGAGCAGGGGTAGGGGGTAATTTTCTACGCTTGTTGAGGATGGCAGATTGGAATATTCCACTCCCATTAGCATTGGTAAATAACCGGCGCAGTATGATATATCTTGGTAATCTGGTTGATGTATTAATCGTTTGTGCAACTCGTCCAGAAGCAGCAGGGAAAACCTATTTAGTAAGCGATGGTAAAGATATATCGACATCACAGTTGATTAGAAACATTAAACAGTTGATGCAAAAACCCTGTTGGTTATGGCCATTCCCGCCTTCGTTACTAATTCTGGCAAGCAAGCTAGTAGGAAAGTCTGCAGAATTGGAGCGATTAATTGGCTCATTAGTAATCGATAGCTCGAAAATTAAAAAGGAATTAGCATGGTCGCCACCTTTTACTGTGGAGCAAGGTCTGGCAGAAATGGTACATTGGTTTCAGAATCAATATAGATAAGTAATTATTAACCTAATAAAGTAAAAACAGAGATGATAACCTTAATAATTATTCCCGCTTTTATCATTTCCGCATTATTTATTCATATGTTTTTAAATCCAAAGTCACGTTTCCATATTCTTGATCGGCCTAATGAGAGGTCTCTTCATGGGATTCCTGTTCCACGTAGTGGTGGTATTGCAATAATATTATCATTTATATTGTGTCTTGTGGGTGTTATGGCGTACTCAAGCGATCTCACTCAAATTATATGGATTATAAGTGGTGTTTTCATAGTGGCGGCAATTAGTTTCATTGATGATTTAAAAGGTGTAGCTCCAGCATATAGAATGTTTGTGCATTCTTTAGCTGTATGTGTTCTTTTGGGAAGTGGATCATATATTGTTAGTATAGAATTACCCGGGGCATTATTAGAAATGCCTGTGTTAATAGGATTGTTGATTAGCATACTGTTTGGTGTATGGATGATTAATCTTTATAATTTTATGGATGGTATGGATGGTTTTTCAGGTGGAATGTCTGTATTTGGTTTTGGCACTTTAGCAATGCTTGGAAGTTTGAAGGGATATGAATTATTTACGATTTTAAATTTAATTATTGTTGGATCTTCTATCGGATTTCTTGTGTTTAACTTTCCACCTGCACGGATTTTTATGGGAGATGTGGGTTCGGCAACACTCGGTTATTTAGCCGTAGTAATGATTTATTGGGCGGATAAGGAAAAAATATTCCCCTTCTGGATTTCTTTGCTGGTATTTTCACCATTTATTATCGATGCTACCGTGACTCTGATACGGAGGTCAATGCAGGGCAGGAAAATATGGCAAGCACATAGCACACATTATTACCAACGTTTAGTGAAAGCAGGATGGGGGCATAGAAAAACAGTGCTGGTAGAATACGGAATTATGTTAGGTTGTAGTTTAACAGCCATATTAGTTGCTAATGGTTCCGTCACCATGCAGATGGTTGCGCTGTTTTTTTGGGGTTTGTTTTACACAAGCTTTTTTTTATGGGTGACATATTACGAAAGAATACGTCATTCGGGAACAGGTACATAGCTATTATTATATTCATACATAGCCGAGTGTTGATATTGGAACGAGCTATACTAAACTTTAGTTATTGCAAATGATTACTACTCATAAAGACAAATGCAACAGAAACCAATATGAAAAAAATGAACCTACGTGTTAGTGTTGTTATGCATGACATTTTAATGGTGTCATTAGCATGGGTATTCGCCTATTCAACTCGCTATAACTTCAACCTATATGGGATTGGATGGGGACCAATGATAAGTTCGTTGCCGTTTGTTATTTTTACACAAGGATTGATTTTATGGTGGTTGAAGTTATACAAAGGGGTTTGGCGTTTTGCAAGTATTCCTGACTTGTGGAATATTCTAAGATCGGTAGTTGTTGGTGCACTATCAGTTGCGGCCACCTTGTTTCTGGTAAACCGTTTGCAAGGTATTCCACGCGCGTCCCTTATTCTTTATCCAATTTTTCTAATATTATTGCTTGGTGGGCCTAGATTAGTATATCGTATGTGGAAGGATCATGGATTACTGAACATTAATAGTTTACATAGAAAAAGAGTGCTAATTATTGGAGCAGGACGAGCAGGCGATATGTTGGCAAGGGATATGCTTCGTGATCATGATTTTATGCCAATAGGTTATTTAGATGATCAGGAAAAACTGGTTGGTGCAAAAATGCAGGGTATCCCCGTATTGGGTGCAATCAATAAATTACCAGAGATTGTTGATAAAGAAGAGATTGATTCAATTGTTATAGCGATACCTTCAGCTTCGAATTCAGCCATGCAAAAAATTGTTGAATTGTGTGAGCACACAAATATTCCATTCAGGACGTTACCTCGTATGAGAGGAAGCGCAAATCATCACCCCAGTGTTAGCGAACTAAAAGAGGTCGCGATTGAAGACATTCTTGGACGAGATCCGGTTTCACTCGACTGGAAAAACATCAGAAATCACTATGTAGGGAAGACGATTCTGGTAAGTGGTGGTGGTGGTTCTATTGGTTCTGAATTATGCCGTCAAATATCGCGATTGGGCCCAGCATCATTAATTATATTTGACATCAGTGAATATAATTTATATTCAATTCAAATGGAATTAGGGGAAAAATTCCCAAACATCCCGATCCATGCGGTGTTAGGGGATGTATGTGATGATAAAGCTGTAGAACATATGATGGGTAAATATCACCCGGATATCATTTTCCATGCAGCAGCCTATAAACATGTTCCTATGTTACAGGAGCAAATCAGGGAAGCAGTTTATAATAACGTGATGGGGACAAGGAATCTGGCGCTGGCTGCAGACAAATTCAAGTGCTCTACCTTTATAATGATTTCTACTGACAAGGCTGTAAATCCAACGAATGTAATGGGTGCGACCAAGCGCTCTGCAGAAATATTTTGCCAGAATTTCGATGCGCTATCAGAAACTGCATTTATTACGGTCAGGTTCGGCAATGTACTGGGTTCTGCCGGAAGTGTGGTACCGTTATTTCAAGAACAGATTGCCAATGGTGGCCCAATTACGGTTACCCATCCTGATATTATCCGATATTTCATGACCATACCTGAGGCCAGTCAGTTGATTATGCAGTCAGGCATAATGGGTGATGGCGGGGAAATATATGTCCTTGAGATGGGTGAACCTGTTAAAATAACCTACCTCGCAGAACAGATGATAAGGCTTTCTGGCAAGAAACCAGGCGAGGATATAGAGATTGTATATACAGGATTGAGGCCGGGCGAGAAACTATATGAAGAATTATTCTATAAAGATGAATCTCTCCTTGATACAGGACATAGCAAGATATTATTAGCAAATAGTAGAAAATCAGACTGGAAATATATAGAAGAGATGATGAATAAAATGTCTGTCGCATGCATTGAATTCAATGAAAAAGAAATCAAATCATTATTAAAAGAGTTCATTCCGGAAATGTCTGACACAAAAGTCCAGTCTAAAAAACAACTAGACTTACTGGAACCAAGAGAAAAAAAATTAGCTACATCAAAGAAAGAAACAGCAACAAATCCAAGAACATTTCATTAAGCAGGTTAAAATGAGTAAGATTAGAAAGATAGTATTCCCGGTCGCGGGTATGGGAACGCGTTTTTTGCCAGCCACCAAGGCAAGCGCAAAAGAAATGATGCCAGTCGTCGACAAACCCTTGATTCAGTATGCAGCAGAAGAAGCAATCGCAGCGGGCTATGATCAACTTATTTTTGTTACAGGTCGAGGAAAACGTGCGATTGCTGATCATTTTGATGTTTCTTATGAGCTCGAAATGGAGCTGGAAGCGCGTGGTAAAGAAGAGTTATTAAAGGAAGTTAGAAAGATATTACCTAGCCATGTTGATATTGTGTATGTTCGCCAGCCACAGCCTTTGGGGCTAGGACATGCAGTGTTGATGGCGAAGAGGGTTGTTGGGAATGAAGCCTTTGCCATTACACTTGCAGATGACCTTATTGATGGCTTTAATAAACCAGTTCTTGCACAGATGAATGATGTATTTGAAAGAACCGGTAGAAGTGTGCTGGCAGTAGAAGATGTGCCAAAAGATGAGACTCATAAATATGGTATTGTTGATTCAGTTCCACTCGATGACAAGACCGGACGATTAAAAGGCATTGTTGAAAAACCCGATCCAGCATCTGCACCATCTAATCTGGCTGTTGTAGGCCGTTATATTTTGACGCCACGCATTTTTGAGATACTGGAATCAACGGATCGTGGTGCAGGTGGTGAAATACAGTTGACTGATGCGATTGCAAAACTACTACAGGAACAGGATGTCATTTCTTATCGTTATGATGGAAAACGCTATGATTGTGGTAGTAAGCTGGGATATTTAATTGCTAATATTGAGTATGGTCTCAAACATCCTGAGCTGAAGAGTGAATTCAATCAATATTTAAAGAAATTTTCTTCCTAAGAATTGTTTAATTGCATTTCTGCGAAATTTTGCAATAGGCGCTGATGTCATTAAGGATCAATGCAAATATCTCTGATAGGCCACTGTTGAAATTAGTCACAACATCATGCATGGAATCCCCGTTTACGGGGATTTCTTTTTTATATCTACGGGAAAGAATGTTCTCTTGTGCAGATTTTTTCAAAAAATTAATCTCAAGTTCAATATCAACCCTTGATGATGAGCCAACTACACGTTCAAATCGAAATAACTTTCCTTTGAGCAGGTAATCGTAGTTATTAGTTGTACCTGATGTATATACATTCTGTAATGCCCCTGAGTCTTTAAAGTACCTGACCATCTGTTCCTGAATCATATTTGCGGGTGAATCAATCCAGTGATGATAATGGTACTGATTTAATATCAGGCCTGAATCATCTTTTGTGTAAAGCATCGGCCTTTCTGAATGTAATGCATCGGTACTGAATCTTGATATAGACAAGGTTCCATTGATGGGCATCAAATTGTATTCGTATTTTTTTACAGGCTTGATTGCAAGTCGATAAAAATTATCAGATGGAACAGGTAGGGAATTGGCGCAGCCTTGCAGTAAACCAAGTATTGAAATGGAAATTATTGCTGACAATATATGTAATAATATTTTATTCATGCTTACCAGCCTCACCTTCCTTGAGTTTTGCGCCACCTAATAGCAAGCCAGGATTTTGCCTTATCTGGCGACTGAATTCGTTCATATTGCGACTTGTGGCATTCATATTATGCACAATGGTGTCAATATTCTGGGAGATGATCTCCATACTGGTGCGTAGTTCTTTGATAGCAATAATAAGATCAGGCCTTGATGAGTCAACCAGTGTGCCTGTATTGTAAATAACCTTGTTCATAGATGTGACAGCATGATTTATCTTGTCTGAAAGAATGGCAAAGTTTTTAGATGCATCTTCTGTGTTATTAATAATACTGACTACCTTATCCTTGCTGGATGAATTCATTATCTCATTCAATGCACCGGCACTTGCATTGAGTTGATTCAGAAGATTATCAAGTTTGTCCATAATCTGTGGCAACCCATCACCAAAACTCTGGTTAAGGTTGTCTATCAACGGTTTCAGGCCATTTTTTGTTATCTGGTTGATATCAGCCGCCATATTGCTGATGACTTTCATGATATTGCCGCCAGGTTTGCTGGTGATCTCACCACCGGCACTAATATAGTCTTTTGAAACACCTTGCTTAATATCAATCACGATAGCAGCCAGCAAACCCGATGCCAGTATGCGACTTACACTGTCAGCCGGAATCTTCCAGCCCTTGTCAACAGAGAATATTATTTTATAAACCACACCGTTATCAGTCTGTTGGGGTTTGATGTCAACTACTTGCCCAAAACGATAGCCCTCAAATGTAACCGGCGTTCCGCGTTTGACACCGGATATATTATTATATACAGAGTAATACTTTTCCTTTTCCCCAGTGTTGCCGGTGATATAAAACAATACGCCAATCAAAACCGCAAATGCAGTAATAACAAATGTGCCAACAACAAGATAATTTATTCTGTCATTTTTCATAATGCTAGATATTGTTTTCTCTGGTTAGTCTTTCCATGTATTCGTCCGAGTCTGGCTGTATATTTTCCGGAATACGGTTTATCAGCATTCTCACTCTAGGATGATCTGAATTTCTTATTTCTTCTTTGGTGCCGATTTGCACCAGCTTGCCTTTATCAAGAACGGCAATGCGATCAGCGATTTTCATGGCACTTTCAATTTCATGCGTAACTACCACAATACTCATATTCATGGCACCTTTTAATGTCAGGATAAGCTCATCAAGTTCCGCTGATACCACCGGATCCAGTCCGGCAGAAGGCTCATCAAAAAACAGTAGCGCAGGATCCATAATAATAGCTCTTGCAAGTGCAACCCTTTTTATCATGCCGCCAGAGAGCTGATCAGGCATAAGGTTCTCAAATCCGGCCAGATTGACGACTTCAAGCTTTATTCTCATCATGATCTGCATGGTTTTGTCGTCAAGTTTAGTGTGTTCCTTTAATGGCAAAATAATATTTTCACCTACAGTCATGGAATTAAAGAGTGCTCCTCCCTGAAATGAGACCCCGATTTTCTGACGTAAATTACAAAGATCCTGCATACGCATGCTTTTAAGGTCTTGTCCAAACAATTCGACATCACCCGATGTGGGCTGATTTAGCCCAAGCATATGGCGGAGAAGGGTACTTTTACCGGAACCACTGCCACCCATAATTACCAGAATTTCATTTGTATTAACATGCAAATTAATATCGCTGAGAATTTCAACATCATCATAATGAGTCGTCAGGTTTTTTATTAATGCAATAGGCGTATCTTCCATGATGTATCCTTATCGATTCAATATGAATGTAAATATCATATCTGTAAGAATGATATAACTGATGGAAAGTACAACTGCACGTGTGGTTGCCTTGCCGACTCCTTCGGCTCCACCTTTGACCGAAAAGCCGTTAACTGCACCAGAAATAGTAATGATGATGGCGAATAGAAAACTCTTTAACATACCCTGGAGGATATCTTCTGCTTTTAGAATTGTCATCACCCGATCAAAGTAGGCATAAAGGCTAATATCAATATTCATTGCAATGAATACGCCACCGCCAAACATGCCGATCACATCTGCCATAACAGTTAAGGCAGGAACCATAATACACATGGCAATCAGTGCAGGTGAAACCAGATATCTGACAGGACTGATACCCATGACGCGCAGTGCATCAATTTCCTGTGAGATTTTCATAGTGCCTATTTTGGCAGCGATAGCGGAACCGCTTCGGCCTGAAATAATAATGCTTGTAATAAGGGGAGAAAATTCTCTTGTTATTGCGAGGGCAATACCTGGGATAATGTGCGGTTCAGCGCCAAATTTTCTTAATGTATGTATTCCTTGAGTTGCCATCATAACACCAATCGCAAACATAAGGACTGCAACAATGGGAACAGCAGAGATCCCGATGGTCATCATTTCCCGTGCAGTATTGGATAGTCTGACCCTTTGCTTTTTAAATTGTCCGAACAATATCCAGTAAATACTTTCAGATAACAGGGAAAAGGCATAGCCTATCTCCTCCAGAAAATCGACAGTGTATTTTCCGGTTGACTCCGTAACTGCTATTAATCTGTTTTTGGATGCCGCCATTATTTAATATCATCAAATGAATTATAAATTGTGAAAACATTATCAAGACGTGCCAGCTTCAACACATTCATTGCACCCTGACTCACACCAAGCAGGGCGAATTTAATCTCATTTTTATTAGCGACCTGATATCCTTCAACCAGACATGCAATGCCCGAGCTGTCGATGTAGCTGACTTTTGAAAGATCAATCAACATATCATCGCCTTTCTTTAATTCTTTCAGTATTATTTTTCTGGCATCAGGCGAGCAGTAAAGATCAACCTCACCTTCAAGCATGATCACTGAATAGGTGCCATTTTTACTTATGTTATATTCCATTTCGTTTTCCTGCTGTTTAATGTTTGATTTTCACCAATTCCAGAATATTTTCATTTCCTTCAGGAGAGCTGAAGAAATCCACCTTATCCATAATGGTTTCAATCATAGGGAGACCAAGCCCACCAGGCCTGACTTCATCAAGGTTACGTTTTTTGATTTTACTTACATCAAACGGGTTTCCATGATCAATTAATCTGAAAACCAGCTTGTTACTTTCTTCATATACCTGCAATGAAATTGAATTATTCACATCATTGTTATAGGCATGCTGTATAATGTTCATGCAAGCTTCGTTAACGGCAATCACCATATTTTCAGCCTGTTCATTATTACAGCCTGCATTCATGGAGGCATGCAAAACAACACAGCGCATCATGCTGAGTAATGCAGGGTCAGATGCCATTTCAAGCTCAATGATTTTTTTTGATTTAGCCATGAATGAGAGCCTTGCTCTTGCACCCATCGATTAACAGAATGGTCAAATCGTCATGCATTATTTTTTCATATCGCTTCAATTCTGAAGTGACCATTTTTATGCGATCACCTCTCGGCAGAGATTTTATTTTGTTAAATAACGTAATCATTTCGTGAGTTGAGCTGCCGGGATCGGCTTTATCATATAATTCAGGTAATCCATCAGTATAAATAAACATGAACCCATCCTTGATATTGAAGGTCGTTGCAGACAATCCAATATTAGGTAGAATCCCGAGAGGTGGGGCATCGGCCTCAATTTCATTCAAGGAATTATCTTTAATATAGATGACGGGTTGATGACCTGCATTGACCAGCGTAACATCTCCAGTTTCAGGCGTGTAAATACCACCAACCATTGTGACAAACATGCCACGTGTGGACGTTTCAAACAGTTCTGCATTAATGATATTCATTAACTGAACCGGATCCTTTATGGTTTTTCCAAGACAATGGAAAAGACTGCTTGATTTCACCATTAACAAGGCGGCATTCATGCCTTTGCCAGAGACATCGGCAAGGTTGAAGTAGATGCGCCCATCATCCAGTGTAAAGAAGTCATAAAAATCACCAGACACTTCCTTGGCTGATATATTCATACCGCATATACATGAATCAACACCATTTACATCAGGCAGCAGGCTTCGTTGAATCTCCCGTGCTAACTCAAGTTCCTTATGGAGTTCGGCAGACAGCTTGTCTCTTTCTTCAAGAGTTTTTTCCAGGCGCCATGTGAGCTCCTGATAACTGAGCGTTTCATCTGCAAGATGCTTGTTAGCCTCCCGCATGACATCTTCATATTTAATGGAGGAGGGAACATTCAATCCTAATGCCTTGGCTGCTTCTGATACCTCATCTGCAATACTGGATAACAAGCTATCACTGTCATCTTCCGAAATTTTAAAAATATTTTTTAGCAGTTTTTTACAGCTCTTTAACGTGTCAGCTTTTTCTTCAGCTGTGAATACGGCAGCGACCCAGTCTGCACACAACGCAATCTTGCAGTAAGCCAGATCCTGAGGTTTCATGTTTTTATAATCGCCATGGTGATGATATGCCATGGCGGAGATGAGTTCTTGTGGCAACTCCCATGCACACCCGAGCATGAGTCCCGCTTTGTCATGTGTTATACCAAAATCTTTTTGTTCCAGCTTATAACGTTGTTCAGGATCGATCTTGCGATAAGCCTCCCACAAGTGACTTAATTCCGGTTGCGTATGAAAAACCGCTAGCATGCCGAAGTCCTGTAGTAATCCGATGGTGAAGCACTCATCGTGATCCAGTTTGGCTATTTTCCCAAGTGCACGTGCCGTAACAGCGCGCCTTAGTGCATCTTCCCAATATTCCTCAATTTTAAATCCATGGATATAATCATCCTTGAGTGCATCACGAACAGAAAGGCATAAGGCGAGATTGCGCAGGGCACGTTGCCCAAGAATAGTCACTGCATGGTTAATTGTGCTGACTTCACGTGACAGGCCATAAAATGCAGAGTTGACCATACGCAAGAGTTCGGCAGTTATAACCGGATCGGAGCTAATAAGGGTCGCTAGCTGCTTACTCGTGACATTTTCATCCGAGCACGCCTGAACAATCCGTATCTCTGCCTGTGGAGGGGTAGGCAAATCGGTCGGTTTCAGATTCTCCAGTGCATGTTGTGTTTTAGCTACTGACATACCATTTATATCGTGGTTTATGACATATAAGGAGGTATCGGTAGAAAATCCCATATAATTAACAAGATGGAGGAGTATTTATGCATAAGCTAAGCTCTTTATGCTGAACAAAATGTAAACAATATAAAATAATAATAAAAACAGATAGTTATAGTTGGTTTCTATATTTCTTATGAGGAAGAGTAAATTCAAGGAGGATTCTGATTTGTCGATAATCTCGTTTAACAGAATTCAGACAATAAAAGCCTAAAAAAGGACAATTAATGAACATTTTTCGTACAATCCCTGCAGTTCTACTGCTTTTGCTTTATATCCCAACCTCAGCAGCTGTTTCACCGCCTGAGAAGGTCATTATTGATACTTCAGAGCGAATGCTGGAGATTATCCATAAGGAAGGAGATGCGCTACGTGAGAACAGAGAGCGGGTTTACAAAGTCATTGATGAAGTCATAAATCCACACATCGATTTTAATCGCATGTCGCGCTGGGTATTGGGAAAACACTGGCGTAAGGCTACAGATGAACAAAAAACGCGTTTCACAAAAGAATTCCGGTTTTTGTTAATGCGCACCTATGCAACAGCAATAACTGAATATTCAGGTGAAAAAATTGAATATTTACCTGCTCGTTTTAAACCGGATGATACTGATATTACCGTTCGAACAGAATTAAGGCAGCCGGGTAACCCGAATCCAATCCCTGTGCATTACAGCCTGTACAAGGTGAATGGAGGATGGAAGGTATACGATATCGTGATTGAAGGCGTGAGTCTGATTGCTAATTATCGTTCGTCTTTTGCGACCCAGATTAAGCGCGGCAGTATTCAAAGCCTTATTGATTCATTGGCGGAACATAATCTGAAACGAGCTGGCTAGAGCATTAAAACTCTGAGGAACGTGGAGCAGGAATGATAAATGGCTCCCCGGGACGGGCTTATTGGGTAACCGTGAGCTCAATATTGGGCTTCCAGAGCGTTGGCAGAGGCAAAGTGGTTCATAGCGAAGGAATAGTACTCATTAATTCGTGGCGCTTAGTCTGCTTTCGCCCCACAGTAATAAATCATTCATTGAATATAACCTGAGCAACATCGTATTATAACCCTATGTTTTGTTTACCCACCCCATTTAGAGGATTATTTACAGTTCTTTGTTAGTTAATTTACCGGTATTATTCAAATAGATGACGATAGAGCGTGGAGAGTTCGATGCGATAACGATCGCCGACTTAGAAGAGTTGGTTGCTGCTCAGGTGCCAGAAGGTTTACGGCTCGAGTATAAAAGGGAATTATACGGAAATAGCGACAGTGATAAACGTGAGTTTTTGAAAGATGTAACAGCGCTTGCTAATTCGAATGGCGGGCATCTCATATTGGGAATTGAAGAAAGTGGTGGAGGAGCTGCTCAGATTACTGGAGTAGAGTGCTCAGACACAGATGCGGAAATACTCCGTATGGAACAGATGTTACGTGGCGGTGTTGAACCAATAATATCAGGGGTCAGAATAAAAGCCATTTCAGTGGAGCAAAATCGAAATGTTTTCATATTAAGACTTCCGAAAAGCTGGCATCCTCCTCATCGAGTTGTTGCAAAAGGCTCGAACCGATTTTATATGCGTCACTCCGCTGGGGTACATGAACCAAATGTTGAGGAATTACGAGCGTTGTTTAATCAATCTGCAACAGCATTGGAGCAGGCGCGCCTCTTCAGGGATGAGAGAATAGCCATTGCTTGTTCTGGTGAAGGTGATCATCCACTCGTTGGTAATGGCCGTCTGTTTCTTCACATCTTTCCAACGGCAGCATCTTCTGGGATGGTGAACCTCAATATAGAAGAAGCTTATGAAAAACACCTATCATTTCGTCCTATAGGTGCGACTGGTATGACTCCAAGATATAATTATCATGGTTTCATAAACGAAAGGGGTGGTGATCATAACCACGGGTATACTCAGATATTCCGAAATGGCTGTTTGGAGGCAGCGATGGGTAATATTGTAAGAGAGCATGAAGGAAATCGTGGTATACCTGGTCTTAGTATTGAACGGTATATTTTTCAATGTTTATCACTGTATATAAATGGATTACGTGATTTAGGGGTTTCACCTCCGTTGATTTTGATGTTTACTTTCGAAAGTGTAGGTGGCGTAATTTATCATGTTAGCAGGAATGAATGGGGAGACTACGAGCCACCTTTACCAGAAGGGATTATGCATCTACCAGAGGTCTTCCTAGAGGACTATGGAGATGATGTGGATTATCATCGGGTAGTTCGTCCAGCTTTTGATGCTTTATGGAATGCTATTGGTTATTCACGTTCACAGTTTTTTAATGAGGAGGGAATGTGGATAGGTGAACGAAGGTGAGGTAATATTTTTGTAAATTACTTTATCGTGAGGCTTTTCTTTTTTATTCAAAATATCTTGGTGTAAATATCAATATGGAAAAAAAAAGAAATAGAATATATGCCGTTTCGTATGAAGAGTACTATAGTGATATCACTTCCAGAACATTTGAGGGAAAAAAAGCCAGCTGAGTAACAAATATGCTAAATGGTACCCAGTGCGGGAAAATGGTGTATCGGGGCGATTTAAAAATAACTTTAAAATCATCAGTTATATTGAATGGCCCCCCAAGGCCGGCTTACTGGGTAACCGTGAGCTCAATATTGAGCTTCCAGTGCGTTGGTAGAGGCAAAGTGGTTCATAGTACGGAATTGCGCTAACCGAGATAACTTTACTGGGAATTAATTATTTACATAAGCAAGAGTATTTATTGATCTGCTACAAATACTTTCATGGTACTCAGAGAAATGTCAATATTTGCTCTGCTTGCTGCACCATCAAGGTCAGGGAATAATGAAGCTGAATGAATATTCATTGATTCCAGACTGGAAATCACTTTGTATGCTTGGTGACCCGGTATAATAATTTTTATGAGGTATTCTTGTCTTTGTCGACTAGTCAGATAGGATTCAAGATCAAAAAATTCTTCATGATATAGTTTTGTAAACAACCCTTGTTGAGCGCGTTGTCTGTAAAACCCATCTTTTCTGGTTCGAATAACCTCAAACTCATTAGGTATTTCTAGTTTATTTGTATATTTATTGGTGATGTATTCATCTAATTTAAGACCCCATATTATAATTGGGTCATGTTCTAAACTCATATCACCTAAATGATCACCCGTAAGGAATCCTCTGTTACATCGTTCGATATGATCAATAAAAGCAAAATAGGAGGCAATATATGGGCTTCTTGTCCAATCTAGTAAGGGAGTAATCAAGCCATGATGCCTTCCCAGAACCCACCAATCATCATTAGAAAACGCATCCGTATTTAAGTTAGGTATTCCTATGGCCAAATTTTTAAATGTTGATAAATATTTTTCTAAGACTGCGTGTTGTGCGCCATCAGAAAACATGTCGCATAATTTTCTGTCAGTATTATCCTTCCTCATACTTTCCAGAATTCTTTCCCACTTTGATGAGAGCTTATATGATGACTTTGAATGCCCTCTGAATATGAATTCACCAAGCAACGTTTCTTTACCAATTTGCTTGATTATGCGATGAAAGTCTTCCCACTTATTACATGTATATTCTTTTATCATATTGTTATTACACACATACTTTTCTCATTTACTGTTATTGTTTTCTCTTCATTTTAATAAACTCTTGTATAGCATCACCAAAAAACGTATTGAATGCTGCACCTGATATTACAAGCTGATATCCTTCAGGAATATTATCAGTAACAGATGTGATTCCCATTTTCTGAAGAGAAGGTGGTATAGGGTGTTTTTTCTTACTACCATTATTTTTATTCATTTTAAATTCCTTTGCATAAAAGTTAGATAATTAACTTGTTACAACAAGAAGAATACGAAGTTAACAGTAATGAGCTTATTTTTGGTTCATAGTAAAGACGTTATGGTACCCCAAGAGGGTCTCGAACCATTGTATTAAAAATAATTGCTTTAAAATTAGACAAATATGAGCGTCTGGCTAAAAAAGGTTTTTGAGGAAGGTAGGTAAGCCATTGATTTTATTAAATGGCTCCCCGGGACGGGCTCGAACCGCCGACCTAGTGATTAACAGTCACCCGCTCTACCGACTGAGCTACCGGGGAATAAAATTGCAGGCGCAGATAGTACTGATGCGACGGGTTCGGGTCAAGCCAATTTGTTGAAAAAGCCGGAAAATTCGCACATTTACGTACAATCCAGTGGATTACTTGCTGTTCCAGTATAGGTAAGGCGAGGTCTTCCGGTCCGGTAATAGATAATTCCTCTTTTTTTCGCATGCTCTGTTAGATCACAGAAAGTGAATCTGCCATTGGTATCGGTGAAGCCGGTTGGCTCATAAAACATATAGTGATTTGAATTTCTGCCACCTCTGCGTAGTTTTATCGTTGTATTGCCTTCTAGTTTTTGCTGGATTCGTATTAGAGTTTCATTTGGATCCAGAACATGATCATGGTTAAGGTCAGTAAACATGATCCAGCCGTTATGCCAGTCATTGGTCGTTCCACAAGTGATTCCATCCGTACTTTGACATAAAGTAATGCGCTGATTGCGTTTTACCGCTTCACTGCGAGCCAGATGCAAACTGGTAACTAACGTGTTTACCTGTGTCGTCATCCGGTTGTTTTGCACCATACCTTGCATGGCCGGTATGGCGGTGGTCGTCACAATCGAGGCGACCGCCAATGCGGTGATCATTTCCGGCAGGGTGAAACCGGATAGAAAGTATGAAGATGTGCGCCGCCGTCCCTGGCGAGCAATGTGTTCCATCGTTTTCCTCCACAATCCGTGTGTCGGTTATAAACGCTGAGCAGGATATATTTCCCCAAACGCATAATAAAGGGGGAACGATTGGAAAGTGTGTAGGGATTTTCTGTTACTTATTGAAGAAAATCTTGCAGACGTTGTAAGGCCGCGTGTAGATTTTCTGTACTGGTAGCATAAGACAGGCGTAAATGGCCAGGTGCACCAAATGCGGAACCGGGAACAAGTGCAACACCGGCATGCTCAATCAATGCCTCTGCCAATGCCACGTCATCATTGATGCCGGCACGTTTTTCAATCACTGTCTGAAAATCAGGGAAGGCATAAAAAGTCCCGTCAGACTTCAGGCAAGTGACACCTTCGATTTTGTTTAATTCACCAACAACCAGATCATGGCGTTCTTTAAAAACCTTGGTTGCTTCCTTCATAAAGGATTGATCACCATTCAATGCGGCCACCGAAGCGGCTTGTGAAATTGAGGCAGGATTAGAAGTGCTTTGCGACTGGATCTTTTTCATGGCACCGATCAAATCGGCTGGTCCAGCCGCATAACCGATACGCCAGCCAGTCATCGAGTAGGCCTTTGAAACACCATTCAATACAATGCCGCGTTCGTATAGTTCAGGACATACGTTGATAATATTGCTGAATGAATCCTGTGACCACAGGATGTGCTCGTATATGTCATCAGTCACAACCAGCACATGAGGGTGCTTCAGTAACACCTCACCCAGTTGTTTCATTTCTTCGTTGGTATAGGCGACACCGGTCGGATTGGATGGACTATTCAGTACCACGAAGCGGGTTTTTGCGGTGATAGCCGCATCCAGTTGTTCCGGTGTGATCTTGAAGCCCTGTTTCATGTCTGCTGAAATGATGACCGGTTTGGCATCAGCCAGTAACACCATGTCCGGATAGGAAACCCAATAAGGAGCAGGGATAATGACTTCATCGCCCGGATTCAATAAGGCCTGAGCCAGATTATAAAATCCCTGTTTGCCACCAGCGGTAACCAGTATTTGCTTCGAGTCATATTTTAATGCGTTTTCACGGGCAAATTTGTCGACAATTGCCTGTTTCAGTTCAGGCGTTCCGTCAACGGCGGTATATTTGGTCTGGCCGTCATTAATAGCCTGAATGGCTGCCGCCTTGATATGATCTGGTGTATCGAAGTCCGGCTCACCGGCGCCCAGTCCAATAACATCCTTACCAGCAGCGCGTAATTCCCGAGCCCGGGCAGTAACAGCTAATGTTGGTGAGGGTTTTACGCGCTGAACGCGGTTGGAAAGTTCAATTTTCAATGTGTTTGCCAAAATAACAATTTCAGAACGCCTTTGTGTAACGTAATATACTTGATTCGATGGCATATCAGAATAGTTGTGGCTAAAAGTTTTTCAATAAATTGTCCTTTTGAACCCTCCGGCGACCAGCCTGAGGCCATCCGGTGTCTGACTGAGGGGTTAAATCGTGATGAATCCGGATTAACATTGCTGGGAGTGACCGGTTCCGGAAAAACATTCACTATTGCCAATGTTATTCAAAATGTACAACGCCCGACATTGGTGTTGGCCCCGAACAAGACATTGGCGGCGCAGTTATACGGGGAGATGAAGGAATTTTTCCCGAACAATGCGGTTGAGTATTTCGTTTCCTATTATGATTATTATCAGCCCGAGGCCTATGTGCCATCGAGCGATACCTTCATAGAAAAAGACGCCTCCATCAATGAGCATATCGAGCAAATGCGGTTATCAGCAACCAAGTCACTGCTTGAGCGCGAGGACTGCATTATTGTCGCCACCGTTTCGGCCATTTATGGTCTGGGCGATCCCACTTCCTATCTTGATATGTCATTGCGCCTTAAAGTTGGTGACCATCAGGAGCAACGACAACTGTTACACCGGTTGGCAACATTGCAATACAAACGCAATGACGTCGAATTACATCGCGCCACATTCCGTGTGCGTGGTGAGGTTATTGATGTATTTCCGGCCGAGTCTGATCGTGAGGCAGTGCGTATTGAATTGTTTGATGATGAGATAGAACGCCTGAGCTATTTTGATCCATTGACCGGTGAGGTGTTGGAGAAACTGGATTCCATTACTGTTTTTCCAAAGAATCATTATGTCACGCCACGCCAGACTATTCTGGATGCAGTAGAAAACATCAAGATTGAGCTAAGGGAACGTCTTCAGCAATTACGTGATCTGAATAAGCTGGTGGAAGAGCAAAGACTGGCACAACGTACCCAGTTTGATATCGAGATGATGCTCGAGCTGGGTTATTGCAGTGGTATTGAAAACTATTCGCGTTATTTGTCAGGTAGAGAGGCAGGAGAGCCGCCACCGACGTTACTTGAATATTTACCGGACAATGCATTACTCGTCATTGATGAAAGCCATGTCACTGTGCCGCAATTAGGTGGCATGTATAAAGGTGATCGTTCGCGCAAACAAAATCTGGTTGAATATGGCTTCCGTTTGCCTTCAGCGCTGGATAATCGTCCACTGCGATTTGATGAATTTGAAAAGCTCGCACCCCAGATGATTTTTGTCTCTGCCACCCCGGGCCAATATGAACATGAACATTCCGGTGCGGTGATTGAGCAGGTGGTACGCCCAACCGGACTGATCGATCCGGAAGTGGAAATCAGGCCGGTTACCACTCAGGTTGATGATTTGCTGTCTGAAATAAATAAACGAGCAGAAAAAAATGAACGTGTGCTGGTGACCACGTTAACCAAACGCATGGCAGAAGATCTGACAGACTATTTTGATGAACATGGCGTGAGAGTGCGTTATTTGCATTCTGATATTGATACTGTCGAGCGAATCGAGATTATTCGGGATCTGCGACTGGGTGAATTTGATGTATTGATCGGCATTAATCTGTTGCGTGAAGGGCTCGATATTCCCGAAGTGTCACTGGTGGCTATTCTTGATGCCGACAAGGAAGGCTTCCTCCGTTCAGACAGATCACTTATCCAGACCATTGGACGTGCTGCACGTAATCTGAATGGCAAGGCCATCCTATACGCTGACAAGATGACCAACTCAATGAAACGGGCAATATCAGAAACTGATCGACGTCGCCAGAAACAGGTGGAGTACAACAAGGAACACAACATCACACCGAAAAGTATCCAGAAGGCAATTAATGACATTATGGAAGAAGCACATGCAGGCCCTGTGACTAATGCAAAAGATTTTGCACAAGTGGCGGAGAAATTACTGGAATATGCCGCGCTGTCACCAGCCATGCTGATGAAGAAAATCCACAAGCTGGAACAGCAAATGCACCAACACGCCCAGAACCTCGAATTTGAAGAGGCGGCCAGGATCCGTGATCAAATCCGGGAAATGCAGAAAGCGAATATGGGGTTAGTAAAATAGGCAGGGAGCAGGCAATGATATTGCCTTATAATAGGGTTCTTTTTTATATATGATTAACAAACTATTAAATCTTTGTTGGATAAAGTACATTTTATCTATATTTCGATAAATACTGGCCTTAAGATATGTAGATATCGACAGAAGAAACAAATATGGTTAAAAATTTAGCAGAACGTTTTTTAGTGACAGGTGGTGCTGGTTTCATTGGATCTGCGGTAATACGGTTTCTAATCCAAGAGACGGAACACCAGGTCATAAATCTCGACAAACTGACTTATGCGGGGAATTTAGAATCTCTGGATATGGTATCTAGCAGTGATCGATACTCTTTTGAGCAGGTAGATATTTGTGATCGCCAGGAGGTTGAGCGGGTGTTTAAGGAATACTGCCCCAATGTAGTCATGCATCTAGCAGCAGAATCTCATGTAGATCGTTCTATCGGTGGACCAGCTGAGTTTATTCAGACCAACATAAATGGCACCTATATTATGCAAGAGGTTGCCTGTCAGTATTGGCAATCCTTGCAGCATGAAGAAAAGGAGAGTTTTCGTTTTCATCATATTTCTACTGATGAAGTCTACGGTAGTTTAGATGATAGTGGTCTGTTTTCAGAAGAAACAAGGTATGATCCTAGTTCACCATATTCTGCTAGTAAGGCAGCATCTGATCATTTAGTGCGCGCTTGGCATCGCACCTATGGTTTACCCGTGGTACTCACAAATTGCTCTAATAATTATGGACCGTACCAATTTCCAGAGAAATTGATACCACTTATCATTCTTAATGCCATTGAGGGTAAACCTCTACCAATCTATGGTAAAGGAGATCATATTCGTGATTGGCTTTATGTTGAAGATCATGTGCGTGCATTATTGACAGTAATAAAAAATGGGTGTGTTGGCGAGACCTATAATATTGGCGGAAATAATGAGAAGACTAATTTAGAGGTTGTTAAAGCTATCTGCGCCATTTTAGATGATTTAGTCCCTGATCATCCGGCAGGTATTGAACGATATGAAGAATTGATTACATATGTTGAAGACAGGCCAGGTCATGATCAGCGTTATGCGATAGATGCCACCAAAATTCAGCAAGAATTAGGCTGGGAGCCAGTAGAGACTTTTGAAAGCGGTATTAAAAAAACAGTACAGTGGTATCTGAATAATTATGAATGGTGTCAACATGCTCTTGATGGAAACTATAATAGAGAGCGACTTGGCCTTCTTTCTTTAAAGTAAAAGTAAAAGTAAAATAATTTATGAAAGGTATTATACTTGCTGGCGGTCTGGGTACACGTCTTTATCCTATTACGAATGCTGTTTCCAAGCAGCTTTTGCCTGTCTATGATAAACCAATGGTTTACTATCCGTTATCTACTTTAATGTTGGCAGGGATAAAAGATATTTTAGTGATATCAACGACTCAGGACTTACCTCGTTTTGAATCTTTATTAGGAGATGGTAGCCAGTGGGGCATGACTCTGTCCTATGCTGCACAACCTAGGCCTGAGGGGCTTGCACAAGCATTTATTATTGGAGAGAAATTTATTGCTGGTGACTCATGTGCTTTAGTATTGGGAGATAACCTATTTTATGGAGATGGTTTATCCAAATTAATAAAGGAATCAGTAGTAAAAAACAATGGCGCAACAATTTTTGCATATCCTGTCAAAGATCCAGAACGTTATGGTGTGGTAGAATTTGATAGTAGGCAACATGCTATCAATATAGAAGAAAAACCCAAACAACCAAAATCTAATTATGCCGTTACAGGGCTCTATTTTTATGATCACCAAGTGGTTGATATTGCTCATTCAATAAAGCCTTCTTCTCGAGGTGAGTTAGAGATCACTGATGTGAATCGCATTTATTTGGAAAGAGGGCTGCTCGATGTTAAAGTTTTGGGACGTGGAATGGCGTGGCTTGACACAGGAACCCATGAGTCTTTGCTTGAAGCTTCGCAATTTATTCATACGCTTGAGAAGCGTCAGGGCATGAAGGTGGCATGTCCGGAAGAAATTGCATGGAAGAATGCATGGATCAATAATGAGGAATTAAAGGGTATAGCTAATATGCTTTCCAATAATGAATACGGGCAGTATTTGCTAAATTTGTTGAATATGGAAAACATATATTAATGAATGTAGTTGATACAAAAATTGCTGATCTTCTTATTATTGAGCCAAAGGTATTTAGTGATGATCGTGGATTCTTCATGGAAAACTACAGTCATAAATTGTTTTCTGAGGCACTTGGAGGTGTTCAGGAATTTGTGCAAGATAATCACTCCCGTTCAAAAAAGAATGTATTACGTGGTTTGCACTACCAGATTAAACAGCCTCAGGGGAAACTGGTTCAGGTAATACAAGGTTGTATTTATGATGTTGCAGTAGACGTGCGTCGTTCATCCCCTACGTTTGGTCACTGGGTTGGGATAGAACTTTCCGGGGATAATCATCGTCAACTTTGGATTCCATCGGGATTTGCGCATGGATTTCTGGTTCTCTCAGAACAAGCAGATATCATCTACAAGACCACCGATTATTATGCTCCCGAATATGAGCGTTGTATTCGTTGGGATGATGCTGATATTGGAATAAATTGGCCACATAGTGAAAACTTGGTGTTATCCATCAAGGATGCTGAGGGAGAATCGTTTCAAAATGCAGAAGTATTCAAATGAAAATTCTTATATTTGGTTGTTCTGGACAGGTGGGTTGGGAACTACAGCGCCATTTGCACTCACTGGGAGAAGTGATCACATTTGGTCGTGAGCAAGCAGATTTCTCAAAACCTGAAAAAATACGTGCACTTGTACGTAAAATCAAAGCCGATATTATTGTCAACGCAGTTGCTTACACAAATGTTGATAAGGCCGAGTCAGAAGAAGAGCTGGCAACTGTCATCAATGGTATAACCCCTGGCGTACTTGCGGAAGAAGCTTCGAATGGTGGCTCACTATTAGTTCACTATTCAACAGATTACGTGTTTGATGGCGAAAAAACCGAGCCATATACGGAAATAGATATACCAAATCCTGTTAATGCTTATGGTAGAAGCAAAATACTTGGGGAACAAGAAATCCAGTCAAGTGGCGCAGATTATTTAATATTGCGAACTTCTTGGATATATGCATCGCGAGGAAACAATTTTTTACGTACTATTTTGCGCCGGGCTACAGAACAGGATGAACTAAGTATTGTTAATGACCAGATTGGAGCACCCACATGGGCGCGTTTGATTGCGGAAACAACGGAGCATTGCCTGCACATATCTGCTGATGAAAGACAAAATAAAATATTTACATCAGGGATATACCACTTGGCCTCAGCAGGAGATACATCTTGGTATGGGTTTGCTAACAAGATTATTGAGCATATGCAGTCTTGGTCAGATAAGAAAATAACTATTGGCAATATCAATCCGATAAAATCTACTGAATATAAAAAATTAGTCAAACGGCCAATGAATTCTCGATTAAAAACGGAAAAACTGGAGAAAAAATTTGGGCTGGTTATGCCATTATGGGAAGATTCATTAAGACTTTGTATGGAGGAAGTTGTTAATAGCCCATCGCTATGTTCATGATATTATTAGTCAATAATTATGGTGAGTGTTTAGCCTGTTATGAAAAATGGGTTATCAATACCACCTGCGAGGGGATTTTGCGCTCAAACTTGTAACTTTCCAGATTCAACCTTAAACTTACGCCTTCGTAGCAGGCGCGTAGCTCAGCTTGGTTAGAGCACCACCTTGACATGGTGGGGGTCGGTGGTTCGAGTCCACTCGCGCCTACCAATTTTCAGCACTGACAGTTCAGTGCTTTTTTATTGAATAATGGATCATGTGGCCTCTCGTATGGGTCACCACTGAAAGAGACTAACAACATGCCAACAATTACTCTCCCTGACGGAAGTCAACGTTCCTTCGATAACCCGGTCTCCATTCATGATGTCGCCGCCGATATTGGCCCTGGTCTGGCAAAGGCAGCACTTGCTGGCAAGATCAATGACAAATTGCTCGATACCTCGTTTGTCATCGAAAACGATGCCGACCTCAGTATTATTACAGAGCGTGATGAAGAAGGGCTGGAAATTATTCGTCATTCCACTGCGCATTTACTTGCACAGGCAGTGAAAGAACTCTATCCCGAAGCACAAGTCACCATCGGCCCGGTCATTGAAGATGGTTTCTATTATGACTTTGCCTATGATCCCGGTTTTGGTCCGGATGATCTGGTCGCGATTGAAAAGAAAATGACTGAACTTGCCAAGCAGGATTTTGCAGTGAGTCGTTCTGTGATGGTGCGTGAAGAGGCGATCGATTTTTTCAGAAACATGGGCGAGGACTACAAGGCAAAAATTATTGAAGACATTCCCAAAGGCGAGGAACTGTCACTCTACAAACAAGGTGAGTTTATTGATTTATGCCGCGGCCCGCATGTGCCTAACACCGGCAAGATTAAGGCATTCAAACTCATGAAGCTGGCCGGTGCTTACTGGCGCGGTGATTCCAATAATGAAATGCTGCAACGCATTTATGGCACTGCATGGACAGACAAGAAAGCACTTAAGGCCTATTTGCATCGACTGGAAGAAGCGGAGAAACGTGATCATCGCAAACTGGCCAAGAAACTGGATCTGTTTCATTTACAGGAAGAAGCACCGGGCATGGTGTTCTGGCACGACAAAGGCTGGAGTGTGTACCAGCGCGTAGTGGATTACATTCGTGCTGTGTTGATCAAAAACAATTATCAGGAAGTTCACACACCGCAGGTGGTGGATCGTTCTTTGTGGGAAAAGTCCGGACACTGGGACAAGTTTAAGGACATGATGTTTACCACACATTCCGAGAATCGGGATTATGCAGTCAAGCCAATGAACTGTCCGTGTCATATCCAGATATTCAATCAGGGGCTCAAGAGTTACCGTGACCTGCCGTTGAGAATGGCGGAGTTTGGCTCCTGTCATCGTAATGAACCCTCCGGTACCTTGCATGGCCTGATGCGTTTACGTAATTTTGTGCAGGACGATGCCCATATTTTTTGTACCGAGGATCAGCTTCAGGGCGAGGTCAGCGAGTTTATTGATCTCCTGTTCAAGGTCTATGCTGACTTCGGGTTTACCGACATTATTATCAAGCTTTCCACCCGCCCTGAACAGCGTGTGGGTTCGGATGAAGTATGGGATCGGGCCGAACATGCACTTGAGCAGGCTTTAAACTCCAAGAAACTGGATTGGGATTTACAACCGGGTGAGGGCGCCTTCTATGGGCCTAAAATCGAGTTTTCCCTGAAAGACTGTATTGGTCGGGTATGGCAATGTGGCACTATTCAGGTGGATTTCTCCATGCCGGGGCGTCTGAGCGCGACCTATGTTGCCGAAGATGGCAGCAAGCAGGTGCCGGTCATGCTCCATCGAGCAATTTTGGGTTCATTGGAGCGATTTATCGGGATTTTGATAGAAGAATTTGCCGGCTCATTCCCGCTCTGGCTGGCGCCGGTACAGGCTGTGGTGGTCAATATTACTGACAAGCAGGCCGATTATGGAGCAAAAGTTGAAGAAATCCTGAAAAAACAAGGAATCAGGGTCATTTCGGACTTGAGAAATGAGAAGATCGGCTTTAAAATTCGCGAGCACACAATTCGACGGGTTCCGTACATACTGGTTGTAGGGGACCGCGAAGTGGAAACGAATACTTTGGCCGTGCGCACGCGAGACGGTAAAGACCTGGGAAGTATGTCGATTGAGACACTTTCTGAAAGGCTTACCGGTGAAATCGCGCGCCGCGGTTTAACTTTATTGGAGGAATAGCACATCGCTGTAGTGAGAAAGAGCTTTGCCGTAGCAAGCAAGAAAAAGACACGTATTAACGAAGAGATAGATACTCCGGAAGTACGTTTAATTGATGCTGATGGTGAACAGGTCGGGGTAGTCCCGATAGATAAGGCGCAACAACTTGCTATTGATGTGGAACTGGATTTGGTTGAGATATCACCAAATGCGGAACCTCCAGTTTGCCGAATAATGGATTACGGCAAATATCAGTTTGAAGAAAGCAAGAAGCAACAGGCTTCCAAACGTAAACAGAAGCAGATTCACATCAAGGAAATCAAGTTTCGACCGGGAACGGAAGAAGCGGACTATCAGGTCAAGTTACGCAACCTGATTCGGTTTTTGAGTGATGGTGACAAGGCGAAGATTACGTTGCGTTTTCGTGGACGTGAAATGGCCCACCAGGAATTGGGTAAACAATTACTGGAAAGGGTGGAGCAGGACCTTGCTGAATACGGTACTGTTGAACAGTTTCCAAAAATGGAAGGTCGTCAGATGGTGATGGTGCTGGCACCAAAGAAGAAGTGAGAATTTTAGTTTAAGGATTTAATTATGCCAAAGATGAAAAGTAACCGTGGAGCGGCAAAACGTTTCAAAAGCACAGCTTCTGGAAAGTTTAAACGTGCCCAGTCACACCGTCGTCATATTTTGACCAAGAAAAGTACAAAACGTAAACGTCAGCTACGTGAAGGTTTAATGGTTTGCAGTTCAGACCAGAAAGCAATCCAGCGGATGTTGCCATTTAGTTAATTAAGGAACGCAGTCATGCCAAGAGTAAAGCGCGGTGTAACCGCCAGAGCCAAACACAAAAAAGTTATTGCCCAGGCAAAAGGGTATAGCGGACGTCGTAAAAACGTTTTCCGTGTTGCCACACAGGCAGTAACCAAGGCAGGTCAATATGCCTATCGTGATCGCCGCCAACGTAAGCGTCAGTTCCGTGCATTATGGATTGCACGTATCAATGCGGCTGCACGTGAATGTGGTATTTCATACAGCCGATTTATGAACGGTCTCGGCAGAGCGGAGATCGAAGTTGATCGGAAAGTACTTGCAGATATCGCAGTTTTTGATAAAGCAGCTTTCGCCGCCCTAGCCGACAAAGCGAAGGCCGCCCTGCCAAACTGATAGTTTGATCAGTTAATTAATACAAGAAAGGGAAAGGCCCAAGGTCTTTCCCTTTTTTATTGAACAAAAATAAATAACAATAAACTGCTATGGAACAATTAGAAGATATTATCAGCAAAGCCAATCAGGCGATTGACGCCGCCAGTGATCTGAAACAACTTGATCAGGTGCGGGTGGATTATCTGGGCAAGAAGGGTGCATTAACAGATTTACTGAAGAATCTGGGTAAACTGCCGCCGGAAGAACGTCCCAAGGCCGGGCAGGAGATCAATATTGCCAAAGGTAAGGTGCAATCTGCACTGGAGGCGCGCAAGGACATCTTGCAACAGGCCGAGCTGCACAGGAAACTGACAGAAGAAACGATTGACGTGACCTTGCCGGGTCGCGGGCAGGTAACCGGTGGTCTGCATCCCGTGACGCGTACTATTGAACGCATAGAAAAATTATTCCTGAGCATGGGTTTCAGTATTGCCGAAGGCCCGGAAATCGAAGATGACTACCATAATTTTGAAGCATTAAATATTCCGTCCAATCATCCGGCGCGCGCGATGCATGATACGTTTTACTTCAGTGAACACACGTTGTTGCGTACGCATACATCAACGGTACAGATTCGTGAAATGGAAAACAATAAACCGCCATTCCGTTTGATAGCACCAGGTCGGGTTTATCGCTGTGATTCAGATGTCACCCACACGCCTATGTTTCATCAGATTGAAGGTCTACTCGTCGATGAGGGTGTGAGTTTTGCCGACCTCAAAGGTGTACTGGATGAATTTATTCATCATTTTTTTGAAAAGGATCTGGCAGTACGTTTTCGCCCTTCCTATTTCCCGTTCACTGAACCTTCTGCCGAAATGGACATACAGTGTGTGATCTGTGGTGGAGACGGCTGTCGTGTATGCGGCCATACCGGTTGGATAGAAATCATGGGCTGTGGCATGGTGCATCCGAAAGTATTTGAACACGTTAACATCGACACAGAAAAATACACAGGTTTTGCATTTGGTATTGGTATAGAACGCATGGCGATGCTGCGCTACGGTGTAAATGATTTGCGTTTATTCTTTGAAAATGATCTTCGTTTTCTGAAGCAGTTTAAATAATAAAGTGAAATAAAAATGAAATTTAGCGAACAATGGTTACGTGAGTGGGTTAACCCCAAAGTCAGTACAGCCGAGTTGTGTGAACAGTTCACTATGGCTGGTCTGGAAGTGGATTCGGTGGAACCGGCGGCACCCGATTTTGATGGCGTGGTTGTCGGCCATGTCCTGAAAGTTTCTGCTCATCCTGATGCAGACAAACTGCGTGTGTGTGAAGTCAGTGTTGGCAAGGGCACACCGTTACAGGTTGTCTGTGGCGCACCAAACGTTAAAGAAGGAATGCATGTGCCGTTTGCACAAGTCGGCGCCTATATGCCGGGCGGTATGAAAATCAAACGTGCCAAACTGCGCGACGTAGAGTCGGAAGGCATGCTGTGTTCGGCAAAAGAACTGGGTTTATCCGACGACACCAGTGGTTTGATGGCGTTGCCTGACAAGGCACCTGCTGGCAAGGATTTGCGTAAATACCTCAATCTGGATGATCAGTTAATTGAAATTGATTTAACCCCTAACCGCGGTGATTGCCTTGGCATGATTGGTATAGCCCGTGAAATTGGTGTATTGAATCGTTGCGATGTCAAAGAGCCTGCGATTGAAAAGACAAAGGCAGGCTCAAAAGAAAAGTTTGATATCAAGGTGCAGGCTTCAAAGGATTGCCCACGCTATGTTGGACGTGTGATAACCGGTATCAATAACACAACTGCTACTCCAGATTGGTTGGCTGAACGTTTACGTCGTAGTGGATTAAGCACTATTTCACCGGTTGTGGATGTAACCAATTATGTGTTGCTGGAACTGGGGCAGCCGATGCACGCATTTGATCTGCAAAAGCTGAACAAGGGTATCAAGGTGCGTCATGCCAAAGAAGGTGAAAAAATCACTTTACTGGATGGTAAGGAAGTAGCGCTAACCAAAGGCACACTTGTTATTGCTGATCATAAAGCACCACTTGCCATCGCCGGTGTAATGGGAGGAGAAGATTCTGGTGTGATTGAATCAACGACCAGCATTCTTCTTGAAAGCGCCTTCTTTGTACCTGATGCGATAGCAGGCAAGGCGCGTAGCTATGGTTTACATACGGATTCTTCCTATCGCTTTGAGCGTGGTGTGGATCCGGAAATGCAAAAACGTGCAATTGAACGCGCTACTGCATTATTGCTGGATATTGTTGGCGGTGAAGCCGGACCCGTGATGGAAGTGGTAAGTAAAGAACATCTGCCAAAGCGTCAATCAGTTAAATTAAGACGCAACAGAATTACACAAGTGCTTGGCATTACCCTTTCAGATAAAGATGTTGAAGAAATATTGACTCGACTTGGAATGAAAGTAACAAGCACAAAAGATGGCTGGAAAGTCACGCCACCAAGTTATCGTTTTGATATTGAAATTGAAGTCGATCTGATCGAGGAACTTGGGCGCATTTACGGTTACAGTCGTATTGAAAGTAAACAACCAACAACCCCAATGCACATTCTTCCTGTTTCCGAAAAGAAAATTGAAATGCAGCGTGTGCGCTCTGTTTTGATTGACCGTGGTTATCAAGAAGCAATCACATACAGCTTTGTTGAGCCCAAGTTGCAGAAATTATTGATTCCAGATGTAGAAGGCGTTGCTCTGGCAAACCCGATTTCATCGGACATGTCGATGATGCGTACCAGCTTGTGGCCAGGATTGATTCAAGCGGCATCTTATAATCAGAATCGACAACAATCGCGTATCCGATTATTTGAAGCCGGTCTCGTTTTTGAGCAACACAAGGATGCTATTGTGCAGGAAAGCAGGATAGCTGGCCTCGCATTGGGTGAAGTGGAACCTGAGCAATGGGGAGCACAAGGCAGGCTAATTGATTTCTATGATGTAAAAGCCGATGTAGAGGCCTTGTTAGGGCTGGGAGGCACGATAGGCGGTCAATTTGAAGCGGATAGCTGTGCAGCGCTACATCCGGGACAGAGCGCTAAAATTCTTGTTGGAGGAAAGGCGGTTGGATGGATTGGAGTATTGCATCCTTCGGTAACGCAAGCTGTTGAACTTACAGGAAATCCTGTCATTTTTGAGCTAAAATTAGAGGCTATTTTGCAGGCAAATGTTGCTAAATTCGTCGAAATATCAAAATATCCGTCGATAAGACGTGATATTGCGATTATCGTCGATGAGCAAATTAGCTCAAAAAGTGTACAGGAATGTATCGAAAAGTCGGCTGGATCATTGCTGAACAATGTTGTGTTATTTGACATGTATCAGGGCAAAGGTATTGATTCAGGTAGAAAAAGTCTCACTTTGGGCTTGACCTTGGGCGATTCTTCACGCACTCTTATGGAGGAGGATGTTGAGGCTGTTTTGGAAGAAGTTGTCTCGGCACTTAATAATAAACTTGGAGCGGTATTGAGAGACTAGGCGTATGGCATTGACTAAGGCCGATATGGCTGAAAAATTGTTTGAAGAACTTGGACTTAACAAGCGTGAGGCCAAGGAAATCGTGGAAACCTTCTTTGAGGAAATCAGACAAGCCCTTGAAACAGGTGTTCAGGTCAAATTATCCGGTTTCGGCAATTTCGATTTAAGAGACAAAAACCAAAGACCTGGGCGAAACCCGAAAACAGGAGAAGAGATTCCCATTTCGGCCCGAAGAGTGGTAACCTTTCGACCAGGACAAAAACTAAAAGCACGGGTGGAGGCATATGCTGGAGGCCAGCAACAATAACGAATTACCAGTAATACCGGGCAAACGGTATTTTACAATCGGTGAAGTCAGTGAGTTGTGCGGAGTCAAACCCCACGTACTCAGATACTGGGAACAAGAATTCCCTCAATTAAAACCTATCAAACGCAGAGGTAACAGACGTTACTATCAACGTCATGACGTTGTCATGATTCGTCAGATACGTAGCCTGTTATACGAAGAAGGTTTTACCATCGGTGGTGCGCGTCAGAAGCTGAGTAATGGTGGAGTGCAGGAAAATGCATCTACTGATTCTTCAGCGACCAAAGAAGCGATTCAGCAACTCAGAGCAGAACTTGAGGAAGTACTCGCAATACTCAAGGTGTAAAACATTTCTAAACTACATTCATTCCGGAATGTAGTTGCAAACAACGCATCACACTCCTTGTGATGTGTTTTCAAAAATCAAATCGGGGCGTAGCGCAGCCTGGTAGCGCACCTGCATGGGGTGCAGGGGGTCGGAGGTTCGAATCCTCTCGCCCCGACCAGTAATATTTTTATTGTTTTCAAGAAGTGTGTAAGATGCCAAAAATGAGATTCATATTTTCAATAATCGCTTTAGTATTTTGTGTTTTCCCAGCACATGCAGAAACAAATGTAATTATTACAATTGATGTTGAATCTTTTACTGGAGGTTACCCAGAGCGTGATATCTATGGGAAGCTGGATGGACATAATGAATTGTATGGCACACCTAAAATTCTGGATATACTGAAAAAATATAATGCAAAAGCAACTTTCTACCTGAATGTCTATGAAATAGCAGAGCATGGTGAGAAACCAATAAAGGACATTGCACAGAAAATCCTTGCATACGGACAGGACCTTCAATTACATACACATCTTTTACCTATGTATGGAAAAGCAGCTTTATCCCATTTTGAACTAGATAAGCAAATAGAAATACTGGGAAAGGGTAAATTGCTCATCAAGGAATGGACTGGATATGATGTGGTTGCGCATCGTGCTGGTGCTTATAAGGCAAATATGGACACAATGACTGCGCTTGCAAAAAATAATATTTTTATTGACTCATCACTGTCTCCAGCCTCCAAGCCACCTTCTCCCTTATCTCGAAAAGGCTATCTGTTTAATGATATTTCAGAAATTGCTGGAATAACGCAACTCCCTATTACTTATTTTGAACAACTAAGGATAGGTAATTGGAGTTCAAAGCGATTTTTAGATATTGAAAGCGTATCGTTGAGTGAGCTAAAAAACATCCTTAACCAGTTTTCCAAAGAGGGGACATGTACTGCAAATATCATGATGCACAGTTTTAGTTTCATTCGTTTTGGCTACCCTGATATCAAGACTGTTGAGCGGTTAGATAAATTACTTGAGTTTATTTCCAGTAATAATAGCTTCACAACCAATAATGTTAAGGATTTTATCTCATCATATAAAAATGGTGAATTGAATTGCACCCCGACGCCAGATTTCGTTCCATACACAGGATTTATCTCTACTTACCTACGTTCATGGGAAAGAATTAATGAGGGCTGGAAAAATATTGTGTTTGCTCTAGGTGTGCCTGCTATATTGATATCAGCAATTGGTTTACCAATACTTCTGCTTAGAATGAGAGCTGCTAGAAAATAATGTGCCCGATTTGTGCCAGACACAAACCGAATCAGCTTGATTCAGACTGATTGTGACTGGGTAATTAAAATCAGCAAGCGATACAAGTGATTGATTTTAAAGACCAGCCTGGTCATCAAATTGAATGGTAATTTATTTGCTTGATGTGTTCGAGTGCGCATAGATACCTGCGGAATCATTATGCGTACCACACCCGTCTTTAAGACGGGTCGTGGCATCTCGCCCCGACCAGTTATAACTATTTCTACCTAAGGCTAGGCAATATTGCTGTTATCAAGACTGGAGTCTTCTTCATATGGCAGTAAATCACTTAGTGGTGCTGGTTTGCATAGCCCAAATCCCTGACCATAATCAACGCCGATTTCTTTAAGTTCGTCCATGATATCTTGTGTTTCAACAAATTCAGCTATGGTTTTCAGGTTCATTAAATGTCCAACATCTGTAATTGATTTAACCATTGCATGATCAACATCATCTTCCAGCATATTTTTTACAAAGCAGCCATCAATTTTTAAATAATCTACATCCATGTTTTTTAGATAACCAAAGGAACTTAAACCACTGCCAAAGTCATCAAGCGCAAACAAGCAACCCATTTCCTTTAGTGTGGCCATGAATTTTGAGGCATCAGCCATATTGGCAATGGCTGCTGTTTCTGTTATTTCAAAGCAGATTTTGCTTGGTTCTACACCTGTTTCACTAATTGTATTGACTACATGATGAAGAAAATCATCTTGAGTCAGTGACTGGCCTGATATGTTGATAGAGCAAATATAATGAATACCTGCATCCTGATGGCGTTTGAATTGGGTTAGTCCATTATAAATAACCCATTTATCAATATTGGTCATCAGATTGTAGCGTTCAGCTGATGGTATAAAAGACATAGGAGGTACAAGATTGCCTTCTTCATCAAAAAGTCGAAGCAGGAACTCACGATGAAGTATGTTTTTATCAGGATTTGTCGGAACTATATCCTGATAATATAATTCAAATCGATTTTCATCCAAAGCTTTGTGAATACGAGAAACCCAACGCATTTCACCATGTCGTTTTTCAAGATCCTTATCCCCAGGTTCAAACAGGTGAATGCGGTTTCGTCCTGCATCTTTTGCAGCATAGCAGGCAATATCAGCTGCAGTTAGTACATCGGAAATAGTGCCGCCGGTTTTTTCTGCAGAGAGAGCCACAACACCAATACTAATCCCGATTTCATAGATATTGTCATTCCATGAAAAACGGTAACCAGATAAAGAGTCCTTGAATTTTTCGGCAATGGTTCTGGCCTGTTCCAGCTCACAGTTGTTAAGCAGGACACCAAACTCATCACCACCGAGGCGTGCAAGCGTGTCAGATTCTCTTACTTGTTTTTTCAATATATCCGAGACCTGACAAAGTAATTGATCTCCCGCTATATGACCACAACTATCATTAACGACCTTGAATTGATCAAGATCCATATAGCACAATGCATGTTGTGTTCCTTGTGCATGGTTGGTTCTTAATGCATCAACAAGGCGAGTTTCAAACTCATGCCGGTTGTATAGTCCGGTAAGGGAATCATGTGATGCCTGATAGCTAAGTTGTCTGGCCATTTTCCGTGTATTACTGACATCATGGAATACCAGAACAATACCAATAATATTTCCTTTTTGATCGCGAATAGGAGCAGTAGATTCCTTGATATCAATCTCTTGGCCGTCTTTTCGTATAAGAATGATGTCCTCTTCATTAAATGACAGAGTTTCTTCGTGTATACATCTAATAACAGGATTGGTTACGGGCTGACTTGTTCGTTCTGACACCAGATTCAGGATTCTTTCTATATATTTCCCCCTTATTCCCGCAAGACTTTGCCCCAGAAGTCTTTCAGCTGTAGGATTCGCGTATTCTACAATACCATTTTTGTTTGTTGTGATAACAGCATCACCAATGGAATGCAGGGTGACTTCAGCTAATTCTCTGGATTTATGTTCCTTAAATATTGCTTTTTTCAGGTTTTCTTGTTGCTCAAGTGTGGAATCAAGCGCTTCGTTTATAAATCTTCCAAGGTATCCAAATTCATCATTACCTTTTTCATAAAAGCGTATTTTTGTGTCTCCAAGCGTGATTGCTTTTGCTGTCTTTACCATGCTCACAAAGGGTTTTGCCAGCATTTTTTGGAGTATCCATTGCAAAACAAGTCCAAAAATAGCAAAAAGAACCCCCATGCTGATGATTAATTTTTTTCGTTGGAGGTTGAGCTGTTTATCTATTGAAGGTTGAAAAAGAGTGATGTGTAATTCTTTATTGCGGCGTAACAATGTTGTTGTGAATTTTTCATCATCATTGGATGGTTCACCATGTGATAATATTGATGTGTCATAATCTATATGGAATGCAGAAACGCCTAGTTGCTTAGCTTGATCTGTCAGATCCTTCATAATTTTTTTTGAATCGGATAATCCATAATCTTTTATTTCGCGCTCTATCTCATACAGGAAGTGGTTGAATATATCATTATGATGATTTTTTAAATCATGTTCTGCTGTTTTCATCATTACAAAGGAAAGCAGGATGCCAACCAGCACCATCCCCCAGAAGACAATTCCGGTAATCTTTACTGATAGACCTTTGGTCTCAAGATTAATATTTGTATTTGATTTCATTTAAAGCCTAATTGTTTAAATCCCATTAACATCGGGCATACACCACTAATACCAGCACCTAAAAATGCAAAACCCATAAACCAGGGAATGAACCAAAGATGTTCATTTAAAACAAAGTAGCTAACGCCAAG
This sequence comes from Gammaproteobacteria bacterium, assembly GCA_029882995.1. GTDB lineage: Bacteria > Pseudomonadota > Gammaproteobacteria > DAOVJZ01 > DAOVJZ01 > DAOVJZ01. The sequence goes on from JAOUJV010000002.1 coordinate 74,329, forward strand.
TAAGGCTGAAGCAGCAAAACGCATGGCGCGTTCTGCTTCAAAGCTGAATTTTGATTTCTGTTCAGGTTCATCTGTGTGTTGTTGAGGAGTGTTATCAATTCCTTGAATTTTTGAGAGCAAAATGGGTAAACGTAAATTGGTAATCCCTTCGAAAAGCATAAACACAATTAGCCCAAAAATGAGTTCAGGTAACTCTAAATACAGGGCAATCAAGATAAGGAGGCCTACCAGAAGTCTAAGAGTGCGCTCAGTCATATTTTTTCCTTGAATAATAGAGCTGTGATGTTTACGTATATCGGCAAAAACCTTAAATTGTTAAGAGATACAATTAGATACAGGTTTGGAGTGAGTCTACAACATTGAATTCATTAGGTTTTATGTAAAAACCATAAAATATAAGCATTTGCTAATGGAGTTGGTTAAAATACGCGCCAATTTGGGCAAAGAGTAACAGTCATGAATCTGGACAGAGTGGGCACTGGCGAAAAGCTACCAGAAGAACTTAACGTTATTATTGAAATCCCGTCTCATAGTGACCCCGTTAAATATGAAGTGGATAAGGAAACCGGTGCAATGTTTGTGGATCGTTTCATGAATACAGCAATGCATTACCCCTGTAATTATGGTTATGTACCACATACCTTGTCGGAAGATGGTGATCCGGTTGATGTACTGGTTATAACACCGGTTCCGTTGATCAGTGGATCAGTGATCACCTGTCGACCTGTCGGCATGCTCACCATGACTGATGAGTCTGGCAAAGACAATAAGCTTTTGGCCGTGCCGACTGACAAGCTGTGCGTTTCCTACCAAAAGGTACAATCAACAGATGATTTGCCCCCGTTATTGCTGTCTCAGATCAGTCATTTTTTTGAGCACTACAAGGATCTTGAAGAAGGGAAATGGGTAAAAATAGAAGGTTGGCAAAGCAAGGAAGCCGCCCATCAAGAAGTGTTGGACAGCATCAAACGCTATCAGAATGCACCTGAAAAGCCCTGTTTTTAATAGCCAGCCACTAGTCTATTAGTAAAATCTAATATACTATCGAAGATAGTTAATTGCTTGTATTTGAATGGACTTTATACTGGCTATACCTGAGATATCCCCGGACCAGATAGCATGAAGGTAAATGTCGAATCGACGGCTGAGCATGGCCGTATCGAAGTCAAAAACACGACCTGTTATATGTGTGCGTGCCGCTGTGGTATTCGCGTTACCTTGCGTGATGGTGAGGTGCGTTATATTCAGGGCAATCCTGATCATCCACTTAACAAAGGTGTGATGTGTGCCAAGGGTGCCTCTGGCATCATGAAGCAGTATTCTCCCGCACGTTTAACCAAACCTCTCAAGCGCAAGGAAGGAACTGAACGAGGGGCAGGTGAGTTCGAGGCTATTTCATGGGATGAGGCTTTCGAGATCATGGAGGGTCGCCTGACCAAAATTCGTAAAACTGATCCACGTAAATTTGCCTTGTTTACGGGGCGCGATCAGATGCAGGCCTTAACCGGGCTTTTTTCCAAACAATTCGGTACACCTAACTATGCAGCGCACGGCGGTTTTTGTTCTGTGAACATGGCTGCGGGTATGATTTATTCTATTGGTGGTTCTTTCTGGGAATTTGGTGGCCCGGATCTGGAACGCTCCAAATTGTTCGTGATGATTGGTACAGC
>JAOUJV010000038.1 GCA_029882995.1 Gammaproteobacteria bacterium
CATAAAACAGGAACCAGTTGCGTTCACCCTTTGTGATGGAGGGGGGCTGCATTTGCTCCACTCCAAAAATATAACGTTTGCTCAGGTAACCATAATATTGGCTGGCACGTCTGGCGAGATTGGGAATATCGATGAGATCGGAAAAAATATAATAACCGTCAAAACGTAACAGCGGGTTGCCGTTGAACAGCAGGGTGGATACACCACCAATAATCATTACGTTATAGGCAATCGTGCTAACAATACCGGTTTCTACCGACAACCAGACAAACAGCGCCAGTGATGCGAGAAAGGTTTCCATCATGATACCGGCGGAACCGACAATAATGCGTTTGTGTTTTTCAGGGAAGTTGGTTGAAGTTGAGGCATTCACATAGGGTATGGGTATAAATACCAGAAATATAATTCCCGCCTCGTGTACTTCTCCGCCCCATATTTTGGTAGCAAAGGCATGCCCGAGTTCGTGTAGCAGTTTTATGATTGGGTAACACAGGAACATGATGATCAGGTTTTGTTCGCTGAGTATTTTTTCACTAAAATTGCCGGCCAGTTCCGGCCAGTGCATCGCGGTCTGAATCAATGCCAGGGTGATGCCGAGAATCCATACAACCAGATTGAATTTTGTGAATAATGGTTTGACCAGTGACAGGTTTTTTTCAAGGAAACTGTCCGGATCGCATAATGGTATGCGTAACATCAGCGGGTTATGTAAATATTTCAGCCACTTCTGGCGCTGGAGGGTTTGATGCATTGCGGACAATGCATCAGGATCGGCTTTGGTATTCCATTGTATTAATTCATTGGTATGCAGGCCGGTCAATAACTGGATAATATCGTTCTGATCGGGAGCACTGTCGTCGGTCTTTTCGAGCACAATGTCATAAATCTGTTGCAGGGTCCTGATGCCATCCATGAGCACGACCACGCACCAGGCTGCTTCATTCAGACGATGCTGGCGCCCGGAAATATTGTCCTGCAGGACAAACCATTTTTGTCCGCGGTACACATGTCTGTGTACCTGAATATGGCTTTTCAGGTGTGGTTTTAATATGGAGAATTTGTCCCAATATGGATTTGTGGTCACTGATAACATGTGAAATTACCTAAAACCACCAGGCCCAGAGCTTCATGTTGAACCATTCAAAAAACCGGTGAGTCCATATCCAGATCAGTTTCTCCTGTCCGGTTTCAATCTTGCCAACACCGGTCATTCCCGGACGCAATGACTCCAGTTTATTTTCTGTTTCGGCCTCGACCATAAAGAAGTTCTGGCCTTCTTCCACTTCGGAAACAGGCGTGATCTTTGAGACCTTGAACGTGATGACCTTATCAGGCATGGAAGAGAGAACAAGATGGCCGGTCTGGTTTACCATAATGCTGTTTATTTCACTTTCATCAACTTTCAATACAATTCGATATGAATCAAGCGGTGCAACAGTAAACAAGACCTGTCCGCGTTCAACAGGTGCGCCAAGCGATTGACTCAGATCACCATTGACAATAATGCCATCCAGCGGTGCATGTAACTGCGTTCTTGAAAGTTGTTCATTTATCAGTGCGAGTTGCGCATCAGCCTGAGCAATCTGGATGCTCAGGATATTAACCTGTGTACGATCATGTTCTGCCAATGCCTTATGTTGTTCACGCTTAAATTGATTGCGCTTGCTTGACCACTTGACTTGTTCAAGGCGTAGCTCCCGGTCATCAAGTGTTGCCAGAACGGTATCTTTTTTTACAATATCTCCTGCACGAAAAGAAGCGCTCGCAATATATCCATCAGCAGGCATGACAACGGTACGTTGTATTTTTCCTTCCAGTGTCGCTGTTGCTGTTATTTTGTGTTCACCTGTTATAAATGCAAGCAACAGGATTATTGTTGTACATACACTCATAACAAGCTTGAAAAAGGGGTGGCGTGGACCAAATAGTTTGCTGAGTTGTATAATAAAACCCTGCCATGTTTTTTTGATAACAGAGGCATCCTGTTGAATTTTTAGTCCCAGTACCGGACCTACAAGTGATGCAATCTGTATGCAAAGTCCTAATGTCATTTCATCGATGGGTTGTTTTTCAGGACGCTCAAATGTCAATGCGCCAAAATATTTTCCAAGATATTTAAGCGGGATAGTGCAAAGGTTGTTGTTATTACACTGTCTTGAGAGTTTCTCATGTGCTGTGAAAACATGTGACTGTATCCGTGCTGTTGGTGGATAAAGCATGATGGACTGTTGATCGAGTGCTTCATCCATGGCGCGGCCAATATCATTTACCAGATTGCTTTTGGCATCAAAACGGACATTATTTGATAGTGCAAAAATTTGTGTGTGATTATTTCGAACAAAACCGAAACTGACTCGCTCGAATCCCATACGTGAAGCCAGCTCGGTTGTGAGTGCTGTTGCTGCAATCTGGACATTGTCGTATTCCAGACATGTAGTTAAAAATTCTATTGCCGAGGCCAGTAATGCATTGTTTGAACCCCCTTGTTGATGCAACATGATCTCGAGCCATGTAGTACCCCATTTCAGCATCTGGATAACAGTTTGTTTTTTGGCTTCCAGTTGTTTGTGAATCTCGATGCCGACTACACCGATAAGCTGGTTGTTGATCAGGAGTGGACTTGCTATCAGATCACAGTGCTGTTTGCTGGCACTTTTTTGTGCATCAATATCCTGACAGACAACATTTTTTTGTTTAATCGCAGATTGAATGACAGACAATAATTCAGGTGTCGGGATAGAACCCTTGGGCCAGTGGGTAGTATGTCTAAATGAGCCATCATTATTAGTGTCCAGCACAAGCACACCTTGTGTGACACCAGCAATCATCCGGCACTGTAAGCTTAGCCAGGTTTGTGCCAGATTTTCCGGAGCGGCATTATCACCCAGAGACTGCATCTGATGATCAGAAGTATTTCCTTCCTGGGCTGTTATTGCGCTTGCCATGGGTTTAATCATTGTTTGTCCCAAATTGAATATGTCGCTGTATAAAAAATACATTGCTCACAAAGAGCTATCGGCAAAAGGTAAAAAAAAATTAAGTCAATTACTGAAATCGTAATTGAAAATCAATTAGTTAGGGTGAGGCAGTTGAGCTATGGGTTGGCCAGATAAAGTGGGTTGGCCAGATAAAGTCAGAAAATATTGAGCTCGTTATGTGAAACTTATGAGTATTATCCAAGTATAGTTTTTTTAATAAGTTATTGAAATTAATATGTTTTTGTATTTGTATGTGTATGTTTCATTTCCTAATTCCAGCCAATAACTTAAATAATAATCAAGTTTTACAGTTACTTTGACGACTATACATGAGGACAAGTGCAGTACTTGTTGACCTCATTGACCTTTTTGGTTGTTGGATGGTCTTACTGCATAACGATTATAAAAATAAAATAACAATAACAATAACTTAGAAGTGAAAGGATTTTGCAAAAGCAATGGATAAGAAGATTGTAGAAGCGGGAAGAGGTAACCGATACCCGAAATTAACAGTGAGTAAAAAATTACTGTGCTCATCTGTATGGGCCGGTATGTTACTGCTCTTCCAACCTGTGTATGCAGAAAAGATGCCTGCATATGCGGATAATTTATCTGTATATACAGGAAGCTCACCTGTTGTGTATACGGGAACTTTGATAGAGCTTTACAAATTGGCATTGGAAAATGATCCACATTTTCAGGGAGCAAGGCATCAACATATGGCAGCTGCTCAAGCATCAAATCAATCACTTGCTGCATTGTTACCGGCAGTGAATTTCAATTATCAGGATAGTTATACTGATCAGAATATTATCAGTAGTGATAATGGTAGCTACACAGTGGGTAAATCAAATTTTGGCAGCAAGGCTTTTACACTGAAATTGACCCAGCCTGTGATTAATTTTTCCAGTATGGCACGTCATCGTCAGGCCAAGGCCGAGGTCAAGAAGGCTGATGCAAGGTTTGAAGCTGAAAAACAAAATCTGGTTTTACGTGTTGCAGAACTATATATGCAGGCACTGGTGGCAGAAGACAGCCTGACATTTACCAAAGCAGAAAAGGCTGCCGTCAAAAGTCAGCTTGAACTTGCACGTGAGCGATTGAAAATAGGACTGGCACGCAAGGCGGATTTGCTGGATGCAAAATCACGTTATGCGAATGTTGAAGCTGCAGTTATTGAGGAACATGACAAGCTGGATGACAGTTTGCAGGCCATTAAGGAGGTGGCGGGAACATTACCACGAGGTACTCTTTCCCGGTTGCAGGATGATTTCAAACTGGTGCCACCTGTTCCTGCCAATGTGGATACATGGATTGATGCCGCCATCAAGCAGAACCCGATTATCATAATGAACAATTTTGAAGTAGAAGCCGCAACTGAAGAAGTTGAACGTCAGCGGGCGGGCCATTACCCGACACTGGATTTGATTGCCAAGAAGGATCGCCGTAATACAGAGGGTTCGTTATATGGTGGCGGCAGTGAAATAGGAAATCAGAATCTTACTATGGAATTGAACGTGCCCTTGTATCAGGGCGGTATAGTTTCTTCGCGTACAAAACAGGCGGCAGAACTGTATCAACAAGCCATTCAGGACACAGAGAAACAACGTCGGGCACTGGTACGTGAAACCCGTGCTGCCTATTTTGGTGTTATCAGTGCAATCAAGCGTGTTAAGGCGTTAGGTGAATCTGTCAAGGCGCAGCGTTCCGTGCTGCAGGTAAAACAAGAAGGCTTTAAGGCAGGACTGTATACAGGTATGGCTGTACTGGATGCAGAGCGTGATTATTACATGGCCAAAAAAGATTATACCAAGGCAAGATATCGATATATCTTGAATACTCTACGACTTAAGCGTGCAACAGGTGTTTTAAGCGAGGTTGACCTTAATGAGATAAACCAGTGGTTTAACTAAACAATGTGTTTATTTGTTCTGGTATAAGTAAAGCAATAGACAAGAGGTAGAAGGGCAATTTAGATGATGAAATTTTTTATCAAATTTACTTGTTGCCTGATGCTGCTTGTAACATCGTTGGTTTACGCACAAGAATATGTTGTTGATGAAAAATATGACTGCCTGCTTGAGCCTAGCAAGGTAGTGAATATAAGCAGTTCTGTTCCAGGTGTGCTTGATAAAGTAGCTGTTGATCGAGGTGATTATGTCAAGAAGGGGCAAATCCTTGCCACTCTGAAATCCAGTGTTGAAAAGGCAGCAGTAGATTTAACTCGTGCACGTGCCGATTTTACCCAGCGTAAGGCCGAACGTTACGAAGATCTGTATAAGAAGAACCTGATTTCAATTCATGAAAGGGATGAGTTGGCAACCGAGGCAAGGACGGCTCAAATGGAATTAAAAGAGGCCGAGGAGCTGTTAAAATTACGCACAATTATCAGTCCTATAGATGGTGTTATTATAGACAGGAAAAATTCATCAGGTGAGTATGTAGGCTTCAAGCCCATCATGACACTAGCGAGTATGGATCCGCTAAATGTTGAAGTTATCGTGCCGGTTGAAAAGTTTGGTAAAATCAAAAAGGGAATCACAGCACTGGTGTATCCAGGTGAGCCGATTGGTGGAGAACACATGGCCAATATCACTATTGTTGATGAAGTGATTGATGCGGCCAGTAATACCTTTGGTGTTCGTCTGGAACTGCCAAATCCGGAGCACAAAATTCCCGCAGGGACTAATTGCAGGATTCTTTTCCCGTAATAACTATGACAATAGGTTATAGTCTGAGAAAACGGTTGACTTGTGATGCTATAAACTATTTAATAGCACCCATCATACGAATTATTCAGAAATAATTATAATAATAAAAATGCAATTCAGTTAAAGCGGCGTAAGCCGCTTTTTTTATGCCTGTGTGAAAGCTATCTTATGAAGATGTAATTTCTCCGTGATAGATATTGATTTTCGGGTAAAATGACAACACCTTACAAAACTCTGCCAGCAACAGGTTGTAAATCAATCAAAATATACTGAATATGAAATAAATGTTATAACCGGTTTTACAGGGGAATACGTGCTAGCCAATTCCCGGAGGCCGAGTTTTGGTCTTACTCTGCCCTATCAGAAGAAGCTCAATGGTGATCATCTCCAGCTTGATATTCCCTGCGGAATATCAAGGAGATATCATCATTTAAAGAAACTGGATCGCTATATCAGGAGAAATATACTAAAGAAGTAATTGGGTATTTTTCAGGAATAAGTAATCCCGCAGGTTTTTATTTTTCAGTCCTCTTCTATATTATCTAGATAGTTTTAAAAAGCTCAGGATTCAATAAATGATCAAGGTTGGTATTGTCGGCGGGACAGGTTATACAGGCGTGGAGCTTTTGCGCCTGCTATCTGGACATCCGGAAGTTAAATTAGCTGTGATTACCTCACGTTCAGAGGCAGGGTTACCTGTGGCCGATCTGTTTCCCAATCTGCGTGGTCATGTTGATCTTGTTTTCAGTGAGCCAGATGTGGATGTGTTGGCTGGTTGTGATGTTGTCTTTTTTGCTACACCACACGGGGTAGCAATGAATATGGCGGCACAACTGGTGAAGCAAAGTACACGCGTGATCGATTTAGGTGCTGATTTTCGTATTCGTGATGCCAAGTTATGGGAGCAGTGGTATGGCATGGCTCATACCGAGCCGGAAATGCTCTCACAGGCAGTGTATGGGCTGCCCGAAGTTAACCGTACAGCAATTAAGTCAGCCCAGCTGATCGCCTGTCCGGGCTGTTATCCAACGGCAGTCCAGCTGGGTTTTCTGCCACTGATTGAAAAAGGACTGATCGATACGCATCATTTGATAGCTGATGCTAAATCTGGCGTGAGTGGTGCTGGTCGTAAGGCCAGTGTGGGCGCGTTACTGGGTGAGGTGAGTGAATCCATGAAGGCTTATGCTGTGGCTGGTCATCGCCACTTGCCTGAGATTGTGCAGGGACTCTCGACTGTGGCGGGCAAGGACGTGGGACTAACATTTGTTCCGCACCTGACACCAATGATACGTGGTATCCATGCCACACTCTATGGCAAGCTGAAAGGATCTGGTTCAGAATTACAGGCATTGTATGAGGAACGTTATGCAGATGAGCCATTTGTAGATGTAATGCCTGCTGGTAGCCATCCTGAAACACGTTCGGTCAAAGGGGTGAATACCTGTCGCATATCAATCCATATCCCACAGGGGGGTGACACGGTTGTGATATTGTCTGTTATTGATAATCTGGTAAAGGGGGCCTCGGGACAGGCTGTCCAGAATATGAACCTGATGTTCGGTTTTGCAGAAACAGCGGGTCTTGATAGTATTGCCCTAATGCCATGATCACCGGAAAATCCACACAACTTGTCGTCAAACACCACAATCCTGTTCAGTCTGTGGCTATTATTGCCGTGGTTATATTTATGGTTGTTGTTGGTGGCTGGTATTTGTTAACAACAGGCAGAACTCAGGCTGGTTTTGACTTCAGTTACCTTGAAACAGAATACGAGGATCTTAAGGGGAAATATGATGCCCTCAGGAATGAAAATCGTAGCCTGAGGGAAGAAGTGGCGGATTTAAAGCAAGGTGGCAAGATTGAAGAGACTGCCTACAGCGAAGTACGCAATTCACTTACAGAACTACAGGACGAGATTCTGGAGCTTAAGGAAGAAGTCGCTTTCTATAGAAGTATCGTCACACCAGGTGAGTCTTCCAAGGGATTGCGTATCCAGAAATTTGATATTGAGAGCACTGGCCAGAAGCAGGGCTATCGTTACAAGCTGGTTTTAACTCAGGTCATCAAGAACAAATATATCACCAAAGGAGATGTTGATATCATTATTGAAGGGGTTCATGGTGTGGAACCTCGCCAGCTAATGCTGACCGATGTCTCTGTCAGCAAATCGTCTTCCCTGCATTTTAAATTTAAATATTTCCAGAGTTTTGAAGGAGATATCCTTTTGCCTAAAGATTTTGTCGCCAGTCGCGTCAAGCTTAATATCAAATCTAACCAGACAAATATTGAAAAAACCTACAAATGGCCGACTACATAGCCAGATTTTAGTACTAGAATCTATTGTTATACTGGCTTTATCGGGCTCTCCGGATTCCTAAATTATGAGAAAAATTGCAGCACTCTTCGGGTTATCTCTTGTTTTTTCTTCACCTGTATTTGCAGAAACCGGTAGTACCAGTCTTTCTGGAAGCGATGTTTGTCGAATGATCGCTGGCAAGCTGGGCAGTGTCAGTCTGGCGGACTGTCTGGAAATGGATATGCAACTTACCAGCGGTGCTTCAGTTAATAATGTTCCAATCCTGCAAAAAGAATATCCACCTCTCAATAGACGCAAGCCACAGGCAAGGGTTTTATTGTTGGGGGGGATTCATGGTGATGAATATTCATCAGTCAGCATTGTGTTTAAATGGATGAAAAAACTTAACCAGTTTCATTCAGGACTGTTTCACTGGCGGGTAATCCCATTATTGAATCCGGATGGACTTCTACAAAAAAAATCCCAGAGAATGAATGCTAATGGTGTTGATTTAAACCGGAATTTTCCCACACCGAACTGGGAATATGAGAGTACACGTTATTGGATAGATCGGACAAAAAAGAACCCGCGACGTTACCCTGGTAAAGCACCCTTGAGTGAGCCGGAATCACGCTGGTTTGCACAGGAGATTGAATCATTCCAGCCCCACGCCATTGTGTCAGTACATGCACCACACGGTATTCTTGATTTTGATGGTCCACCCAAACCGCCCAATCGCTTCGGGCATTTGTATCTGCGCCTGTTGGGTACTTATCCCGGTTCACTGGGTAATTATGCCGGAGTGCATAAAGGCATACCGGTAATTACGATTGAATTACCACGGGCTGGCATCATGCCAACCCAAAATGAGACCAGCCGTATCTGGGTTGATTTAATTCGATGGTTAAGAACAAACTTACCCAAGAAAGAGGGGCAAACTCCGGTACAGGTAAGCCGTGATGCTCAGGCGGGTCCTTCGTAAATAATCCGCCAGTTACCGTCCTTTTCTTTTCTCCAGTATTGTTTTTTCTCAGTGGCTTTTTGTGTGAAATTGCTGCTTTTATATTGCTGTCTGAAATTAATCACAACAGTATCTTTAGCACCTGGATAGCGATACACGCTGATATCAGACAAGTCGACATTGATAAAGGATTTGTGTTTATTGACCTTTATTTTATGCTTCGCCCACGACCAGTAACTTTTATTACCGCTCTTGAATGATTTTGAATAGTGACTCAGGTAGCGGCTGGTTTTCAGGCTTTCCCAGTCCTGTTCCCACTGCTTCAATAATGACAGAAAGGTTTTCTGCTTTTCTTGCCATTCATTTTGATCCAGCCAATCTATACCATTTGTAATGACCACCGGTGTTTTACCCACTTCAATAAATGGTTTCAGTGCAGAGAAATCCGGATTGCTTAGTGCAACACAGCCATCGCTGGCAAGAGGTGGACGGCTATAGGTATCAGTCGGTGTTCCATGTAGCCAGATACCATAGCCGGTTTTCCCAAGGCGTTTATCCCAATCATTTGGATAGTTAATCGGATAGGCACCGGTACCATAAAAGTCAGGTAGTTTATTGTCCGGGATATGTTCAGTGACATAATAAACACCTAGCGGGGTTTTTTTATCGCCTTCTTTTTGTTTGATGGCTCCTTTCTTGCCGCTCGAAATATAATAGTCATTCACAATGCGTGGGTAGGCTGATCTGGAGTCAAAAACATAAAGGCGAGATGCTTTCAAATCCACCACAATAATATGTTTGTATTTCTTATTAACATAAAGCAGGTTGCCAGGAATCTTGCCGGGTTCGGGTGCATTGATATGGTGTTGCCAGCGTTGACGTGCTTCTTCCCGTAATGCGGTAACAATCTTTTTTGAAACCCCCGAATTTTCGCCAAAGTCGGTTATTCCCTGTGTGCGAGCCTGAAGCAGATCCGCATAGATGAGTTGTGCTAATTTAAAACGGGGTTTTTTTCTGACCAGGGTTTCCATATTTTGCAAAGCTTCATCAATGCGCTGATGTTGCAATTCATTCAGCGCCTGTATTAACAGACCCTCTATTTCACTGGTGTGTTGGTGTTCGGTATTGAGACTTTGGGCTACTACTGAGGGTGAAATGAATGAGAGGGCGAGCGCAAGAAACAGGATTTTGCCTGTAGAGTAAAAACGACAAATCACTGAATTTCTGATGAGGCTGAAAGAAAAAATACCCGATTTCATGAATGACTCCTGAAGGCTTGCGCCATCAGTACTAATATATAGCAAAATTCGCAGAGACTGACAGGATTTTACCCACCAATTGTTTCCCTGAATATGCGCCAGTTACCATTAACTTTCTGCATCATAAGGGTTTTTTTGTTTTTATCCCTGAACGCACTGGAATGATAATCCTGCAGAAAAATCAGGCGTGCAGTGGAATCATTGATAAAAGTAACTTCTGGGCGCTCTATCATAACCTTGATAAAACGGGGTTTAGTCAGGCGCTCATGGCGGCGTTTTTCCCAAATAGATCGTGGCATGCCCCCTGGCGTCTGAAAATTGGGAGAATAATATATCAGGTAGTCTGCCGGTTTTTGTGAAGACCATGCCTGAGACCAGCCATATAAGACAGCCAGAACCTGATTCTTTTCTTCCTCGTAGGAAAAGATGGACTTCTCTTCGATCACTGGCGGGAGGCTTTTTGTAAGCTGAGTAACAGCCGCTAATGGTTGTGTTGATATTGATGATGCAGATTCACCTGCTGAATTGGAGAAGCGGCTTATCAGAGCTAATTGCACATCAACCGGTTTTTTCTTTTCATTTTGGTTAACATCCAGCGCACGGTTATAAGCTATAACAGCCATCTTCGAATATATGTTGCCAAGGTTTTTATAGGCTGTGGCATAGCTCGGATGGGTATTGATTGCACTGATTAAGGCATCTCTCGCCTGATGATATTTTTCCTGTTTGGCATAGAGGGATGCGAGATTGTTCCAGGGCTCGGGATTATTCGGATAATCTCTTGTCAGGGACCTGAATATATCAATCGAGTCAGTTGTTTGTCCCTTTTCTGCAAGAACAAACCCTTTTAAAAAGCGGGCATCAGGATCCTTAGGGTTGGTTCTAAGCACACCTTGAGCGATATCAAGCGCAGCTTCAGACTTACCGCTTTCAAGTAATTGATACGCCTTTTCCAGCTGGCTGTTTGCAGATGCATTGGCCAGAAACAAGGCATTAAATAAAATAAAAGCTGTTATTGTTTTAATTATTGTCAGCATTGTACAAGCTTTCTCGAAAATGAAGGGTTATACATTTCTCAAGCTATTATACTCATTTTTCAGTTTTCTGCCCCTTCCAGTCGACGAATCATCTGGCGCCTGAACCAAAGGAAACCAGCAGAGAAACCAGCCAGCAACATTAACAGGTTAATTGAAATCACAGAAAACCATTCAGGGTTGTTACCGATTGATGTAGATGAAACAGTTGATTCCTCGGAAGAAGACTCCATTTCCATCAGCTGATTTTCCAGCATTTCATTCTGTTTCTGCAGTTCTTTTATTTGTTTCGCGCCGGTAGCATCAATTTTCAGATTGGAAATTTGTTTGTTCAAGCCTTCTATTTGCTTGTTTAGTTCATTATTTTGTTTTTGTAGTGCCTCGAGTTTTTTACTCGATTCATTCACATTTGATGGTTCTCCTGAATTATTTTTTAATTCTTCATATCGATTTTTCAAATCATTGTACGAGTGCTTTAAGTCTTCAAGCAGTTCTTTGGCTGGTCGATCAGATGTTGTATAGGTTTTTTTGACCCAGCCTTCAATGCCTTCATCAGTTCTGATACGAATAAAACCATCATCTTCTTCCAGAATTTCCAGTTTCATACCGGTGTATACAATGGCATGAGGTGCAATGCGGTTGCCGGGTTCTTTTCTGACACCGACACGCAATCGGTCATCAACATAAACTGTTTCAGCCATAGTTAATGAAAAGCAGGCGATGGAAAGAATAAGTACAATAAAACGCGTCAGGTTTTTACTGGAAAATATGGGATGCATGTATATAGTCTGATATCAATTATGTTTTCGTTATGTTTATGTCTTCTATTCGGTGTATTTCCCGATATTATGAAGCCACTATCGTCGGGCACCTTGAGTAAATATAGACTAAAGACATGATTTTACAGAAAAATTATATAATGATTGCGTTATGAAAATAAATTAGTTTATATAAATCAGTCGGTTATGCTTTAGAGTGTTATCAGAAGTGGAACAAAACCTGATTTTTGGGTCAAAATTGAAGGCAGCATCACGTCATAAATCATCTATCCTAGGTATATTGTTTATTATGATGCTAATGAGTTAACACATGGCAGGAAAAGTGTTACCGTTATTTACCATTTTCTAAGGAGCTAAAATCATGTTTGGGAAGGGAAAAAAACTTCGCAAAGTCACCAAGATTGATACTTTGGTGGGACAGAACACAGAATTAAAAGGGGATGTGACCTTCAAGGGCGGGATTCACGTTGATGGTGTCATTAAAGGCAATGTCATTTCAGAGAATGACAGTGGTTCCTCATTAACTTTGAGTGAAAATGGCAGGATTGAAGGCGATGTCAGGGTGCCTAACGTCGTACTGAATGGCACAGTGATTGGTGATGTGCATGCTATAGAAGGTATTGAATTGGCAGCCAATGCCCGTGTGAAGGGTAATGTCTATTACAATCTGATTGAGATGGCCATGGGTGCCGAGGTTAATGGCAGCCTGGTACACCGTAGCGAGCCTATGCCAATGCAGGTAAAACAGAAGCCAGTGGAAGAGAAAAAGGCTACATCTGAACAACAACCGTCACAAAGTACATCTGCACCAAAAGTAGGGACATTGGCAGGCGCACCTTCAGTGCAATAGTACTTGATATAATTACTCAGGTACTTATAATTTCAGCCTCAGCCAAAGTTACTTTTTTAAAGAGGTAGGCAGTAATGGATACAGCAGTTTCAGAAACAGACACTTCATTGATCTTTACTGATGCAGCAGCAAACAAGGTCAGGCAGCTTATTGAAGAAGAAGGCAATACCAACCTGATGTTGCGCGTTTACATCATGGGTGGTGGTTGCTCGGGCTTTCAATATGGGTTCAAGTTTGATGAAACTGTGAATGAAGGTGATACCACCGTTGAGAATGAGGGTGTAAAGGTACTGGTTGATCCAATGAGCTTTCAGTATCTGATGGGTGCCGAGATTGACTATAAAGAAGATCTTTCCGGCGCACAGTTTGTTATCAATAATCCAAATGCGTCAACCACTTGTGGTTGCGGCTCTTCGTTCTCTGTTTAATTCTTTATCTAAAACAACCGGTTAATAACTAAGGTATAATACTGTTCTACTGAATGGCCGGTTTTTTCTGCTATCTTTAACAGGCGTAGTTTCTATCATCATTTCTTAAAGGGAAGGCAATCATGAGTGAATATTTGCCGGGGTTAGCAGGTGTTCCTGCTACCAAGTCAAACATTTCCGATATCGATGGCGAGAAAGGGATCCTTTCATATCGCGGTTATCCTATTGAGCAACTGGCTGAGCAAAGTTCATTTGAAGAGACGGCTTTGTTGTTACTGGATGGGCATTTGCCAACAGCCGCACAGCTTGCCAAGTTTGATGAACAGTTACATGAAAATCTGCGGGTAAAATATAATATCCGTGAAATGATGAAGAACCTGCCTGCAACAGGACATCCAATGGAAATGTTGCAGACAGCTGTTGCCAGCCTTGGCATGTTTTATCCTGGCAGTGAATGCCTGACGGGTGCCGACGTTTGTGAAGACCTGAATTACATCCACAACATGACGGTCAAGATCATGGCGCGTGTTGGTACCATTGTTGCAATGTGGGAACACATTCGCAATGGTTATGATCCAATAGAACCACGCGATGATCTTTCTTACGCCGAAAACTTTCTTTACATGCTGAATGGAAATGAACCGGATCCGATTTTGGCAAAAATCATGGATGTGTGTTTGATATTGCATGCTGAACACACTATTAATGCCTCCACCTTTGCCGTCCTTGTAACGGGTTCCACACTGGCAAGTCCGTATAGCGTGGTTGCATCAGCTATTGGTACCTTGTCCGGACCATTGCACGGTGGTGCAAATCAAAAAGTGCTCGAGATGCTTGAAGATATCGGTTCTCCTGACAGGGTCGAAAAATATATAGATAAAAAACTGGCGAATAAGGAAGTCATCTGGGGAATGGGACACCGTGAATACAAGACCAAGGATCCACGTGCCACTATTCTGGAAAAACTGGTTGATCAATTTATGGAACAAAAAGGCAGTGCGTTGAATCCCATGTTTGAAATTGCACGCAAGGTTGAAAAAGTGTGCGAAGATCGTTTGGCAAGTAAAGGTGTTTATGCCAATGTTGATTTCTATTCAGGTATTCTTTACCACGAAATGGGCATCCCTGCCGACCAGTTTACTTCCATCTTTGCAATTGCCCGAACCGCTGGCTGGCTGGCACATTGGCGTGAGCAGTTAGCTGATAACCGTATTTTCAGACCAACCCAGGTGTATAACGGCGAGAGCGTTCGTAATTATATTCCGATAGACAAACGCTAGATTTATTCAAACCAGGGACGAATTTGAGTCCCGATTAACCATGCGATAACCGAAGCGGCAATAATGTCAGTATATTGCCCAAAGACCACCGCAAAGCCACCCAGTCCAATCTGACTGAATACAGCTGCAATCAATGCAATAATGACGATTAAACGTAACATCCTGATTTCTCCTTTTCCTGCCGCAAAAATATGCTTGCTTCACTATAAGTATCGACAATAAATATCAAACTCACCGGGAGTAGGTCGCAAAACGGGTGTGAAGCAGGTCACATAAAGCCCCAAAACTGTCGTTTTGTGACAAAAGTTGTTACTGGTTTTTAAGCGGGATAAATGGCGCCCAGCACCGCATCATGCTGCGCACCGGTCACACTGGCAATATTACCAGGCAGGTTATTTCTGGTTTGACGGGCTAGCCAGGCAAAGGCAATGGCTTCTATCCAGTCCGGTTCAATGCCCAAAGCGGCGCTGGATTTGATCTGGCATCCAGATAGTCGTTTTGATAATTGTCCCATCAGGTAATTGTTGTGAGCGCCGCCTCCGCAGACAATGACTTCCTGAGAAGCCCCGGAGTGTTCTATATCCTGAGCGATGGATTCAACAGTCAATGCACATAGTGTTGCTTGTACATCTTCAGGCTTGGCATTCTTTATTTCAGAAAATTGGTCTAACCAATCAGGGTTGAAGTATTCGCGTCCGGTGCTTTTTGGTGATGCCATTTTAAAATAGGGATCAGCAAGAAATTGCTTTAACAGGTTGTCTTGTACTTTACCTGTAGCAGCCCATTGCCCCTCTTCATCAAATGGTTCGTTTTGATATTGCAAACACCAGACATCCATCAGTCCATTGCCAGGGCCGGTATCAAAGCCGGTGACCGGTTTGCTTTTATCAGCAGGTAGTATTGTGATGTTGGCAATGCCACCAATATTCAATGCAATACGATCCTGATGTTCTGATCTGAAAACAGCGTTATGAAATGCCGGTGCAAGCGGTGCACCCTGTCCTCCCGCCGCCATATCCCTGCGGCGAAAATCGGCAATGGTTGTGATCCCTGTTTGTTCGGAAATAACAGAGGGGTTGCCAATTTGTAATGTATACGGATAGTTGCCAGTTGGCATGTGACGGATAGTTTGACCATGTGAGCCAATGGCATTGATCTGTTTGTTTGAGATATTGGCAGTATTGAGTAATGTGTTTACTGCATCTGCAAACAAAAGACCTAACTGATTATCCAGTTGTGACATGCGATCAATTTCATCGTCACCCGGTGTGCATAATGCAACCAGTTTTTCTTTTATATCTTTTGATATGGGAAAAGTATTGCTGGCAATGAGTTTCATGGGAGTGGTCGAGAAATCGACCAACACGGCGTCAAGTGCATCCATGCTGGTACCAGACATCAGCCCAATATAAAGTTCACTCATTCGTTACGGGTTGTTCATGGCAATCATTGAATTACTGATAGCATCAAGTTGGGCAAACAAGCCTGACGCCTTTTCAATGAAGTCCTGTTTATATTTATGATGAATGGGTCTTGCTTCGGGTAAACGTACTCTTAAAGGATTACGATGTGAGCCGTTCACACGGAATTCATAATGTAAATGTGGTCCCGTTGCCAATCCTGTACTGCCAATATAACCAATAGTCTGACCCTGCTTTACACGCTGCCCGGAACGTAGTCCACGTTTATAGTTTGACATGTGTGCATAAAGCGTACTGTATTTTCCGGCATGACGAATCACAATCGTTTTACCGTAACCGCCTTTACGCCCACGATAAATAATTTTACCACTGCCGGTCGCCTTGACCGGTGTACCATAAGGCGCGGCATAATCAACACCCTTGTGTAATTTAAAACGTTTGTGAATTGGGTGGCGTCGTTTACCAAAGTGGGAACTGATACGACTGTAGGCAACAGGTGTGCGAAGAAATGCCTTGCGCAGGCTACGACCGTTTTCATCGTAGTAATCAGTATGCCCTTGCGCATCCGTGTAACGAACTGCCCGGTATTTTTTCCCCTGATTGACAAACTCGGCGGCAATAATATTGCCATTGCGAATTTTCTCGCCTTCAATAAAAACTTCTTCATAAAGCACAGTGAAATTATCTTTCTGGCGAATATCCAGTGCAAAATCAATATCCCAACCGAAGATACCAATCAGATCCATAATCATGGCATCTTCAATACCTGATTTTTGTGCGGCAAGAAATAATGAACTTTCAATTGAGCCAAATGCATGGCGAGTACGAATCTCTGTATCGCGTTCAACAAATTGTGTTTTGAAAGTATCACCATCACGTTGCGCTGAAAATGAGCGTGTTGGACTGATAACATGAAGCAGTTCCAGCACTTCACCATTGTTATTGGTACGAATATTAATTTCCTGTTTCGGTTGGATTCGTTTCAGATCTTGTGCTGCTTTGTCGGACTGCATGATGTTATGTAATTCAGCCGGGCTGATATCCAATCGAGCAAAAATGCGGGCAAGAGAGTCGCCTTTCTCCACAATGGCCTGCTGCCATTTGTCTGCAGGTTTTTTGCTAACTGCCTTGATAGCCGGTGCCTCAGCTACGGGGAGTGAGTTTACAGTCTGTTGTACTGTATCCAGTGGAGCAGGATGTTTTGACCATGTTGAGAATAAAATCAGGCAGGCAATGATTGTCCCTCCACCGAGCCACAAGGCAAAGAAAGGGATAGAAATAGTCATCTGACCGGAAACAGACAGGTTGTTTAACAACTTTTGTCCATAGTGCCGGAAATGGCGGATTTTTTGCATAAAACAGGCCCCAACTGCTTACTATTTATTATATATAGGCTTCTTATCGAAATACCTTAGCGTCTGAAGCGATCACGGTCAATGGAATCAGCGGCTTATAAGTGGCAAAATGCGACTTCGTTAAAGATTATTCAACGGGAAAACCAAAAAACATGACATCTAGCGACGCACTTTCGATCATAAAACGGGGTACAGAAGAGATTCTGCTGGAAGATGATCTAAAGAAGAGACTGGAGAGCGGAAAACCTCTACGGGTTAAAGCCGGTTTTGATCCAACAGCGCCGGATCTGCATCTGGGTCACACAGTACTTATCAATAAATTGCGTCAGTTTCAGGATTTGGGGCATGAGGTCATGTTCCTGATCGGGGATTTCACCGGCATGATTGGTGATCCCACCGGGAAAAGTGCTACACGTCCACCGTTGACACGCGATGATGTGATTGAAAATGCACGCACCTATGAGCAACAGATTTTCAAGATTCTGGATCCGGAAAAGACGTTAGTTATGTTCAATTCCAGCTGGATGAATGAAATGAATGCGGCGGATTTGATCGGGCTGGCGGCCAAACATACAGTGGCGCGCATGTTGGAGCGGGATGATTTCAATAAGCGATATGCCAGTGGCCAGGGCATATCTATTCACGAATTCCTGTACCCGTTGATTCAGGGCTATGACTCAGTCGCCATGAAGGCCGATGTGGAGCTGGGCGGTACTGATCAGAAGTTCAATCTGTTGGTAGGTCGTCAGTTGCAGGAAAGTTATGGTCAGAAGCCACAGGTGGTATTGACCATGCCGATTCTGGAGGGTTTGGATGGAGTACAGAAAATGTCCAAGTCTCTGAACAATTATATAGGTATCAGTGAAGCTCCAGACGAGATGTTTGGCAAGATTATGTCGATTTCGGATGACCTGATGTGGCGTTATTTTGAATTACTCAGTTTCAGACCTATGGCTGAAATCGAGCAGTTTAAACAGGATATTGAAGCCGGATCCAATCCACGTGATACCAAGTTCCTGTTAGCAGAGGAAATTATTACCCGATTCCACAATAAAGCCTCAGCACAGAAGGCACAGGAAAATTTCATTGCCCGCTTCCAGAAAGGAGCCATGCCGGATGAAATGCCTTTGGTAGAGCTGAAGGCAAAAGATGGCGCCATGCCGATTGCTAATTTACTGAAAGAAGCGAGCCTGACAGCCAGCACCTCGGATGCCATGCGCATGATCCAGCAGGGGGCCGTCAAAATTGATGGAGAACGTGTTGATGACAAATCTTTACGGATTGAATCAGGTACTGAGCATGTCTATCAGGTTGGTAAGCGGAAATTTGCCAGAGTCTCTGTAATTTAAGCCTTTTTTGTGCCATTAGGTCAAAAAAGGGAGATTCTCTTTGTTATATAAACGTTAACTGGATAAA
>JAOUJV010000127.1 GCA_029882995.1 Gammaproteobacteria bacterium
GTTTCACTGGCGATATCTGCATAAGGTGTTGGCGTAAGTGGAAGATTATGCTGGTAATCATTCAATATATGCCGTTCAAGATCTGAAAATTCTTTTTGCATGCGATCTAGAGGCCTGTCTTGTGAGCACGAGATGTAAAGAATATACCGCTTGGCTTAAGTGCCGGCAGGGTTTGCAACTCCTCAAAACTGTCTGTATCAAAAACCTTAATCTGATCATTGTCACGCACAGATACCCATACATTTTCACCTCTGGGTGTAAACTCCATATGCAGAATGGCCTTGCCCGGCTTAATTGTCTTGATTACGTTCATTGAAATTGTATCAATCACCTGTATTGTGTCGTTGCGAGGAAATGCAAAGTTAACCCAGATATGGCGACCATCTGGACGTGACATAACAAAAATAGGTTGTCCGTGAACACTTATTCTGTTTTCCTGTTTCCAGTTGTCCTTGTTTACGACAATAACTTCATTACGTCCGACACCTGGCATGAAAACACGATTGTTTGCGACTGCCCAGCCTTCAAGATGCGGCATTTTATACACCGGCATTTTTTCATTACCACGACCGTAATCATTCAGAATACGTTTTGGACCGCTTTTCAAATTCCACATATCCAGTAACACCACCCCGTCTTCACCAAACAGGCCAGTAATGTAATAACGACCATCAGGGGTAATCAGACCATCATACGGCTGTCTGCCAATATTACGGAATTTCTGGATTTGCGGATTATTAATATCCTGCATATTTACAACCCAGATTTCGCCGGCATCATACAAACTGAAAACAAAATACTGCCCCGGCGCATCAACCAGACCAACCACTTTCGAAGCCTGATCACTACCTTTGTATTTTGCCGGTATATCAGCAACCATCTCGAGTGTCTGCGCATTAAAAATGCGCACTCCTCCCGGCTTGTAATTGGATACTGCTATCAAACTTCCGTCTTGTGAAATAGCACCGCCAATGCTGTTACCTGACTGAATAACGCGTTTAACAATCCTGTTTTGTAATACATCAATTTTAGTCAGCCCGCCGTCACGACCAAAGACGTAGGCAAAGCGTTCATCCCGCGAAAATACAACAGAGGCATGGGAAAGGTCGCCAAGTCCATCGACTCTGGCTAATGAGGTGCGACCTGTGGTTTCAATAATCTGAACACTGCCATCTGCACGTTCAATAACAACACCGAGGTCACCTGTTCCGCGAATTGTGCCGCATGCGCTCACCAGCAGTGACAACACAAGCATAGCAATCCCCTTCAATACATGAGGGTATATTTTATTTTTCACCTGCGTCTCCTGAATAGAGATAATCTACCAGCCACTCAACTTCCCTATGGGTAAGTATCGTTTTCCATGGTGGCATGGGGGTCCCGTTACGGCCATACAGTATCGTATTTACAACTAATTCTCTAGGCAAAGTTACCAAACGTTCGGATAACAAAGATGGCCCCAACCCTCCTTTAAGAGTAAGGCCATGACATGAGCCACAATCATGTTTTAACAGATGAATAAGTCTTTCTTGCTGATGGGAATTAATTTCTGATGCCAGAGTACAAACAGGGATAAATAAGGCAAGGAGAAAAGATGCTGCTCTAAGCACCTTTGGAGAAATTATTTTTTTGGTATTTCGCATTTTTTGAATCCACCACAAACCAGTCAAGGGAATCTGCCAAACTAACAACCTGTCCTATTACAACCATTACTGGTGCCTTGAAACTTTCCTGTTCAAGATCCGCCTGCAGCTGACCTAAGGTGGAAATACACTTACGTTGTCTGGGCGTTGTTCCGTTTTCAATTCCTGCAGCAGGTGTGTTTTCAGGCAAACCATGCTTGATGAGATTTTTACTTATTTCCGGCAGATTGGCCAAGCCCATATAGACGACCAATGTCATTGTCGGATCTGCCAGTTTCTCCCAGTCCATATCCAGTGGTTTGTCGCTGCGGCAATGACCGGTAACAAACCGAACACCATTCGACAAACCTCGATGGGTTAATGGAATTCCTGCATAGGTTGTACATGCTGAAGAGGCTGTGATGCCGGGAACTATTTCAAAAGGTATTCTGTTTTTAACAAGATAAAGTGCTTCTTCACTGCCGCGTCCAAAGACAAAGGGATCGCCTCCTTTCAAACGAACAACACAGCGACCTTTCATGGCAAGACTAACCAGTAGTTTATTGATTTCGTCCTGAGTAAGATGGTGCTTGCCCGTCTCCTTCCCAACAAAAATACGCGTACTTCCTTTGGGAACTTCATTCATAATCTGTTCGGAAACAAGACGATCATAAATAACGACGTCTGCCTGCTTTAACAAACGCATGGCTTTAACCGTCAACAGATCGGGATCACCGGGACCAGCCCCAACAATATAGACACGTGCTTCTTTATTGCTGTTATCCATCAACATTGTTACCTCAAACTACTGACCCAGTACTTTTTGCCTTTACTCGACAATTACCAAACCTTTCATTTTTTCATGTGGCCCGCATCGATACGGATATTTGCCCGACTTGGTAAATGTTTTTTCAGTATATTCCTCCGGAAAGAAATAGTCTGTTTCTTCCTTGTCCAGTTGTTCAAACCATACGCTGTGATACTGGCGCTTTTCCTCATTTACCCAACGTATTGTTGTACCCTTTTTGACCGTAATGGTTTCCGGATGAAATTTAAAATCCTTTATCTTCACTATAACTGCTGAACCGGATGAATCCTCACCTGCCTGTGCAGTTACTGCAAAACCTATTAATAGCAAACCAATTAGCAGTTGTCTCATTTATGCCCTCCTGCCCGAGCCTTGCTCAAACCTTAGAAGGGCATAAATTTAACGTTTATATCAGCCTCAGGCAAATAAACCCTGAAAACCAATATGGCTATTGTTTGACAGCATTCAGTTCAGCCTCATCGTTATCCAGTCCAAGCTTGTATCCCAGTGAGACATGATGATAACGGGCATTGGTATAGTCATCGTGAATCGCGATACTCAGGTTATACAAATTACCTTCCGTGATACTGATATCACCCGGATTACCTGACTGCAGTTTACGTTTCATGGTTACCGTCCAGGTACCATTTGACAGGACACCATTAAACTCGACTCCTTGACCACCTTGCATTGTGCGATCAGCCAGAATATGACCGTCTTCAGATGCACCGCCACTTCTGTAGCGCAACAGATCCATAAAATGACCTGCGCTTAGCTCTGCCTTGATTTCATCATCTGACTTAAGCTTGTCCCAGCCACCGCGTTTTTTACCCTCTTTGCCTTTCACTTCTATTTCAGTTCGGCTTTCTTTCAGGTACTTGGTTACTGAATTTTTTAAATCCAGACGGCTGGCAACGCCACTTCCATTGCGTGTTGCTTCGTCCGGCTCATCCGGCATGCTGCGCGCATCATGATGACAGGTTGCCCAGCAACCAGCGCGATCGACATATTCAATATCGTCTGTTCCCAGCATGACAGCCAGTTTGACCTGATTATCAGGATCCATTTTCCCACCATCAGCAAAAGGTACCGCGACATGTTCGGTGTCAGGCCATTGGAACTGGGCATAGAGATAGGTGCCATCATGAGCTACTTTCGCCTGCACCGGGAACCCGGGACGCTTTCCTGGAATAGGTGTGGGTTCTGCCTTTTCACCGGAAACTATTTTGGCGCCCATTTCATTAGTTTCTTCTGCATGGCAATCATAGCAACGATCCCCGGCATTGAATGGACGCGCACCACCGTGGTCACGACCGTTAAGTATCCATTCCATTGATGTTTGACCTGGATAAAGCAAACCAATATTGACAGGCTCAATCTTGCCCCAGTCAACCGGAATATCACCACCAGAAGAAGTGCTTGTGGTTGCAGCAGGTGCTGGAGACGGTGCTGTTTCCTGTTTTTCATCTGCTGGTGTAGCAGAAGGATTCACCTTGCCGCCTGATTCATCAAAAGCAATCCATTGTGGTGAAACCTCACGCTTATGTGCAGGATCTGGTTTTTCCATATCAGCAAGTTCTTCATCTGTTAACTTGTCATGGATTTTTGAATGTGCAATTCCCTTGTGACAATCAATACAGGTATTACCATTCTTCATTGCATTCAGATGCTGTTTGCGTGCACGTCCTTTTTGATCTTCAGGATTCATGGTGCCGAAATCATGGCAGTTACGACATTCACGCGAATCAGTTGATTTCATTGCCGCCCATACACGCTTGGCCAGATACAGGCGTCTTTCATTAAACTTTTCAGGCGTATCGATAGTTCCTAATGCCTTATGCAATAACTCATTACTGGCTTTTATTTTTCTGACAAACTTGTGAACCCATGGATCAGGTACATGGCAATCCGAACAAGTCGCACGAACGCCGGAACCATTTCTGTAATGAACAGTTTTTGTATACTCTTGATATACATTCTCCTCCATCTCATGACATGAGATACAGAAAGTCAGCGTATTTGTGGCTTCCATTGCAGTATTAAACCCGCCCCAGAAAACAATACCTGCAATCATAAAAACAACTGCTGCTCCAATCGATGTCCCCATTAAAATCTTGCGGGAAAACAAACTGGTTTTTTGATTTGAACTATTCATTATTAGTATTCACCGTATGCAGTTAAATTATTTTGGATTTTATTATCTCTATATTATTACCTTATAAAAAAAGGCGGACATCAGAATATGTCCGCCTTTTTATTTACTGCTTCGTCATAACCTTATACACAAATATTGCATTATGTAACGTGGTTTGTGCGGTTATAGACGTTGAACTTACCAGTTGGTGTAGTCAAGCCCTTGATGCGTGCTTTCTCTTTCAGAGTCTTCGCATCATAAACTACGATTTCACCAGTGGCTTTCTTGTTTTCCTTACGATTCCATACTGAAACCCAAACTTCTGAACCATCCTTGTTGTATTCCATATGGACTGCAACTTTACCTGGTTCATTGG
>JAOUJV010000128.1 GCA_029882995.1 Gammaproteobacteria bacterium
GCCATTATGTATGACGGCGGAATATTTCTGGATGGGATTGCCGGTGGTGAAACACTGGTAGCCGATGCATTAAAGGCGTCAGCAGAAAACGGGTTTGATGGTGGTGCTGTTTATTCAGGTGCCTCTGACTTTTTCTTCCAGGTTGTGTTTGTTGCAACAGCAATGTCAATCGTTTCCGGTGCCGTTGCCGAGCGCATGAAACTATGGGCATTCCTGTTGTTTGCTGTTGTGATGACAGCCTTCATCTATCCAATGGAAGGTGCATGGACATGGGGAGGCCAGTCAGTATTTGGCCTGTTCAAGTTGGGCGATGATTTCGGTTTCTCTGACTTTGCCGGTTCCGGTATTGTACACATGGCAGGTGCAGCTGCTGCATTAGCCGGCGTATTACTGCTTGGTCCACGAAAGGGCAAGTATGGCAAGAACGGTGAGATTCATCCTATTCCGGGTGCGAACTTGCCACTGGCAACATTAGGTACATTCATTTTGTGGATGGGCTGGTTTGGCTTTAATGGCGGCTCAGTTCTGAAACTGGGAGATATTGCCAATGCTAACTCGGTTGCCATGGTATTCCTGAATACTAATGCAGCAGCAGCCGGCGGTGCAATCGCAGCATTGCTTGTAGCGCGCATCCTGTTTGGTAAGGCGGATTTAACCATGGTGCTTAACGGTGCATTGGCAGGTCTGGTTGCCATTACAGCTGAACCTTCAACGCCAACACCATTGGCCGCAACATTGATCGGTGCTGCTGGCGGCGTACTGGTTGTGTTCTCCATTGTTATGCTGGACAAACTCAAGATAGATGATCCGGTAGGTGCTATCTCCGTTCACGGTGTTGTCGGCATGTGGGGCTTGATGGCCGTACCATTGACAAACAGTGGTGCCAGTTTTGGCGGTCAGTTTATTGGCTTGCTTACTATCTTTGTCTGGGTGTTCGGTGCCAGTCTTATTGTCTGGTTAATCATCAAGGCTGTGATGGGTCTGCGTGTCACTGAGGAAGAGGAATACAACGGACTGGATCTGGTTGATTGTGGTATGGAAGCCTATCCGGAGTTTACTACAGGAAAATAAAGAGACAGGTCATCTCCTTTATTTGTAGTATAGGGCGCCTTCGGGCGCCCTGTTTTTTTAGAAGAACTAAATAAAAATTATAAATTCTTGTGGCTGCCATCACAGAACGGCGGTGTCTTCGTATGTTTACATCCACACAACCACACATCTCCCTTTTGTTTGATTTCAAATTCCATAGGTGCAAAGTCAGTGCCTTTGTGTGAGCCATCACATAATGGCTGGTTCTTTGATTCACCACAGGTACAGAAATAATAAGTACCGGGTTCGAGGTCGACTTTGCAAGGTGATTTCTGGGCAATCTTGGGTTCTGACATAACAGTTCCTTATATATGGTTATGGTTTATGTAATTATAGTAATCTATCGCCATCAATAAACCGGATAATTCGTAGTGTAGGCCATGCCCGAAACCAATCATTTATTAATTAAGCAGTTAAAAACCGCTTTATTTGGTCCGGTTGATCTTTCCGTTAATGAAGGTGAATGTGTTTGCCTGTCCGGTGTCTCCGGCAGCGGCAAGACCCTGTTATTACGCTCAATTGCCGACCTTGACCCACATGAAGGGGATGTGATGCTGGGTAATGAAACCTGTTCCGCAATGGATGCACATGAATGGCGTCGGCAGGTGGGATTATTATCATCCGAAAGTCAGTGGTGGTTTGAGCAGGTGGGCCAGCATTTTAAACAGCCAACCTCTGACTGGTTTGAAAAACTGGGTTTTAATAACGAAGTCATGCATTGGCAGGTCAGTCGCTTATCAAGCGGTGAAAAACAACGACTGGCATTGGCCAGACTGCTGGAAAATAATCCGAAGGTGTTATTGCTGGATGAACCCACCGCCAATCTGGACAAGGAAAACACAGCACTTGTTGAGAATCTGGTGCGTTGCCTTACGGAAAAAAACAATACCACTGTTTTATGGGTAAGTCATGATGCTGACCAAATCAAGCGGGTTGCATCACGCCATTTTCGTTTCAGTCAGGGTGGACTGGAAGAGGCGGCAATATGAATATGATCCTGCTGAGTGTTTATGATCTCTCGCTGGCGGCCGGGCTGATCCTGCTCCTCGCGTTATTGTCTTTCCGGATGAAACTCAATGTGGAAAAACAATTGATCATTGCCGCTGTTCGTACTGCGGTGCAACTGGTACTGATTGGCCTGGTATTAAAATATCTTTTTGAACAGGTTAATTTCTGGCTTATTACCTTGTTGGCCTGCATCATGTTGCTGGCGGCCGGACGTGAAGTGATGGCACGGCAACACCGTCACTTTGCCGGTGGCTGGGGATTTGGTATCGGCATCATATCCATGTTTGTTTCTTCCTTTACCGTCACAGTGCTGGCACTCACTGTTGTTGTTCAGCCCGACCCGTGGTACACACCACAATATGCAATCCCATTACTTGGTATGTTATTGGGTAACACAATGAACGGTATTGCACTCGGCATGGATCGTTTGACAACATCTGCTTATGAACAACGTCAGATAATTGAATCACGCTTATTGCTGGGTGAAACCTGGTCACAGGCGATTGCTGATATTCGTTATAATAGTATGCGTATCGGCATGATCCCGATGATCAATGCCATGGCCGCGGCCGGTATTGTGAGTCTGCCCGGCATGATGACAGGCCAGATACTGGCAGGTAGCCCACCGGTGGAAGCGGTAAAATATCAAATCCTGATCATGTTTCTGATCACAGCCGGTACCGGATTCGGCACACTCACCGCAATCTGGTTTGCCTCAAAGCACCTGTTTGATGATCGTGATCGGTTAAGACTGGATCGGTTTAAAGCCAAAAAATGAAAATATTACTGTTCTCAATATGCCTGTTATTACCCTGCCTTCTTTCCGCAGGCGAAATATATAAATGGGTCGATGAAAATGGACGGGTTCATTTTAGTGACAAACCGGTTAATGACACAGCACAGGAAATAGAAATAAAGGAAGAGGATAACCAGAGAAACACATTAACAACCGATGAACAACGCAAACAGAAACGTGATAAATTATTAAAGGCCTATGAAGAAGAACGCCGTATTAAAAAAGAGAAAGAAGTCAGGGAAAAGCAACAAAAGGAAAAATTAAAATATCGTTGTGCAAGAGAAAGAGATTCCTTAAAAAGAATGAAGCGCGGCGGCTCTTTCTATGATATGGACAAGGACGGCAACAGGGTATTTCTGGACGAGACAGAGATAAAAAAACGAATTACAGAAATGGAAAGTAATGTAGATAAATATTGTAATTAGAATGTCTGCTTACGGCCATAAGCAGACGTTCAATTCTGAGCTAAGAGGCCGAGCGTCAGCGAGGACCTACCTGTTTTTAGTCAGTGATAGCATGCAAGTGATACCAAATAACATAAATGAGGCGCCCCACCAACAGGCTGTATATATGCCTATAAAACGCCACTTACTTTTAGTAAATAAATCTGATTGTAAAAAGCTTTCTCCTGAAAATGTATAAGCGTTATAGGTAAGTATAAGGAAAAATAACAAGAAAAATATAATGCCACCTATTAATTTAAATTTATCTAGAGTTATCTTAATACCATGCTCTTTTAATATATGCGTATGTTTATTAGCTGAAATCGAAGAAAATATTAGGGCAATCAACCCAAATAAATTTATAAATGCAACAAAAGAAACTGCATAATTAGGGAATCTGGTAGCAGTTTGTGGAATTACGAGAAGGTTAGTAGATATATTACTCATTAGAGAAATATATCCTTTGTACCATTGCAGCGTATATAGTGTGTCCCATGGTATAACTAGAAATATTAAACTCACAAGAACTAATACAGCAAACGATAAATTCCCGGCAACAATTCGTCCATAAAGACTCTGTTTTGTTCTTAGAAGACCATCATTATGTGTTGTCATATTCATTATACGTTGAGTGTCTCATTAACTATATCAGCAAATCGTGACGATGAATTCACTCCATTTGTATTAACATACTTAATGTCTGCTTTGGGTCGAAAGCAGACGTTCAAGATAATAATCAGCCTAATTCTTTCTTAAAAAACACCGGCATCACAAATGCGGCCTTGTGCATATCTGCTGAATAATATCGGGTTTCAAACTTTTTATTCTGTGCCTCTTTTTCACGATAGCCTTCAATATTTTTGTCCTTGCGTGCCATGGTGGCTGACCACCAGCCGCTTGGATAAATCACAACCGGAAACTGTATGGTTTTCACATCGGTGAAATTGGCCGAGCGCATGGCATGGTGCATGTCTTTCAGCAGGTGCATATGAAGCAAGGGTGATTCACTTTGTTGTATAACGATACCGCCGGGTCGCAATGCCTTCATACAGTCTTCATAAAATGGTTTTGAAAACAGGCCTTCGGCCGGGCCAATCGGGTCAGTGCTGTCGACAATAATCAGATCCAGACTTTCAGCCGGTGCTTCCTTTATCCATTTAATCGCATCTTCAAATAATAATTCGGCACGGGAATCATTATTGGAGCTGCATAGATCCGGAAAATACTGCTCAGCAAGACGGGTAACACGTTCATCAATTTCGACTTGCACGGCCCGATTCACGGTATCGTGTTTGAGTACTTCTTTTAATGTACCGCAGTCACCACCACCGATGACCAATACATCGGTCGGGTTATCCAGTGTATACAAGGCAGGGTGTGTCATCATTTCGTGATAAGTGAAATTGTCACGATCTGAGACCATGGTACAGTCATCAATGATCATGAGATTGCCAAAGGTTTCTGTTTCATAAATGGCGATTTTCTGGAACGGTGTTTGTTCTTCGTGGACTTTTTTCCCCTTGAGCGAAAAGGCAGTACCTGCCCCTGCATGGATTTCAG
>JAOUJV010000129.1 GCA_029882995.1 Gammaproteobacteria bacterium
AATACAAACAATCCTTCCGCAAACGGATCCTTTTGCAAATGGGTCTCGACCAGAACCACCAGGCTGCGCATCCCTTTGCGGAAATCCACTGGCGCTGAACAAAGATAAACTACTGGCAGATTATCCGTAGCCCCAATCATGATGGTAATTGACTGACAGAATTCAGCAACGACTCAAACCCATTTTGATCCATACCGGTCATTTCGCATTCTATGCCATTGGGGAAACGAATCTTGCATGTAGCATCAACACGTTGCTCCCGTTTGATCGCGACCTTGTGAAAGACCGGAGAGTCAGGGAGTGGCTTGGATTCAATGGTACCAAGCTGCACCAGCCTTTTCTTCCAGTAATAGAAGGCCGTAATCGCAAGCCCGTGTTCCCGCGCATATTGCGCCATACTTCTTCCTGAAACCTCACTGGCCCGATAATGCTTGAGCCAGTAATGTTGTGGCTCTGTTTGCTTATCGTCAGGCTGTAACCTTGTCAGAGCAGCTTCTTTCCCCATCACTTACTCCTGATAATTGGAATCAAAAATATTTTGAATGGTTCTTCGTCAGAATGTTAGATGGGATTAAAATAGCGCTTACATCCATTCCCCGCTTAATGATGCTATTAGCCATATCATCAGCACTAGCATATTCAGTTACACGACCAGCTGAAACATCAGCAAGACCTTCATCTATCAAAGCACGTAATCTTTTAGTTTTTTGGTCATTCTCATAGTCTTGCAAAAGGCGTAATGCAGAGCGTACAACTTCAGTA
Source organism: Gammaproteobacteria bacterium (assembly GCA_029882995.1). Classification (GTDB taxonomy): domain Bacteria; phylum Pseudomonadota; class Gammaproteobacteria; order DAOVJZ01; family DAOVJZ01; genus DAOVJZ01. Next base: position 763 of record JAOUJV010000129.1, read on the forward strand.
CGGTTCCCAAAACGACCGTTTCTCACCATGTCTGCAATAAAAGAGCGGTCATGTTCTCCCAGCGCAAAGCTCACAGGTCTGTTCGTTTCTGTCATTGTAAAATTCCCTTCTTGAGTATCTTGATAATAACTATACAATAATAGTTATTATTTAACCTGAGTTCGGGATAAGAAATATCAAGCAGGTTCTTGTAAAAAAGAGGAAAATATAGGTTTCCACACTTAAGTTTTTCCTTAAGGACCTGCTTGTCATGAATTTAACACAATTATTTTGCGATGTAGACGATTTTTGCCAGCATTTTATACCTGAATGGCGCAAACAACTTGTTTCAAGTGAAGAAACTAAACGCAACCGTGCTCATCGTATGAGTTATAGCGAAATCATCACTATTTGGATTTTCTACCATCAGTCAGGTTATCGAACATTTAAATGGTTTTATCAAAAATATATTCAAGCGCAATGCCACAATAAATTCCCTAAGCTGTTAAGTTATAATAGATTTATTGAAGTGGCACCAGAAATATTAGTGCCCATTGCGGTCTTCATGAAAAGTCGTCAGGGTAAAACACAAGGAATTGCATTTGTTGATTCAACACCTTTGAGCGTTTGCAAGAATCTTCGCATACCTCGCCACAAAACCTTCAAGGATAAAGCTGGACGAGGTAAGTCATCAACCGGTTGGTTTTATGGATTCAAGCTCCACTTGATTGTTAATGATCAAGGGGAAGTTCTCTCGTTTTGTATAACACCGGGTAATATAGATGATAGAAAACCCGTCCCTCATTTAGCTAAATTTTTAACAGGAAAGTTGTTTGGTGACAGGGGGTATATTTCTAAAAAATTAACTCAATTATTGTTGGATCACGATGTAAAACTAATAACAACATTGAAGAAGAACATGAAGAAACAAATAATTGGCGCATTCGATAAATTATTGCTACGTAAGCGTAGCATAATTGAAACCATCAATGATCAACTAAAAAACATTTGCGATCTTGAGCATTCGAGGCATCGCTCTTTGACCAATTACATGTCTAGTATTGTTGCAAGTTTAGTCGCTTATTCTTATCAAGAGAAAAAGCCTGCGCTAGACTTACGCAACGCAAATTTATTACCAGCAACTACGATAGCTTAAACCGAACTCAGGTTACATAACAATGGTATCCGCTATAAATCTCATGGAATCGGTTCATTGATTATCTCATGCTCGAGACTTTTTTCGCGTATCAACTGAGCAAGCGAGGGTAATTTAAGCTCACCGCTAACCCTGTCCCGAATATATTCGTAAGTTCTGACACCCAATTTTTTTGCTGTTTGGCTAATGGTCATGAAAGTATCTTTAGCTTTAGTTCCGGCCTCTGACATTGTATGCAGACTGACATCTCTTTCTCGCGCCTGTACGCGCGCAGCTAATTCGGAAGCATTGTTATGTAACGGCAATTCAGGGTGGTCAAGCACCAAAAGCAATGCATCTCGTTTGGCCCGTGTTTTAGCGATCCGTTCATCCAATTGTTCGTAATCTGTTTTCGTTGAAAACAGCGTGTCAAATTCCTGAGGCAATATGTAAGCCTGTTGATTGTTCGGGGCTTCTTTGTACGCTTTTAACTGATGATAAAAAAGCCAGTATTGCGTAAGAAAATCTTTCAGCGCCTTTTTGTGTTGTGGGGCAACGGGTCGTAGCTTTTTATAATGCCTGCCGTCATGTATCCAACACAAGGCGATATGCTGTGCGAGTAACTTGAATTGCGGTGCATCATCGCACATCAGTATACCAACCACGGGGGCCGCGGTTTGTTCACGGTAAGCCGCAATGGCGCAAGCTTCCTCAATGCGTGTCCGCTGTTGTGGCCCGAGTTTAATGGCGTCAAGCAGACAGTTAAACGGTCCTTCATCAAAGAAGGTATCTTTGCTCAATTGTTGATCAACAGCCTTGCGCATTTTCTTTGACAGATGAAAGTCTTCGAGAAAGCTGATAGCCAGCAAGTTATACAGGTATTGTCGTGGCGCGAAATTCTTGAGCACATCCAGCACAGTCAGGCGATCTTTGTGTGGCACAGTGAAATAGGCCGAGTAAAAAGGGTTGCAAAGAATCTGCGTGTAATGGTTTTCACCGCTGACCCGAGCGCCGGTATCATCCATCTGCTGATACGCCGTACTGGCCAGTCCTGCTTCAATAATATCGGTTTTTTCCTGATGAAAATCAGTGGCGCCTTTTGTCCATTGATTTGAAATATAGGCCGATGAGATTGCGATGCCAAAGTTCTGAAAGAAGCTCAGAATGCAGCTTTCCGACAGGTTGCATTCGGATTTTAATAACGGAATCAGGGAGCGAATGCCGACGCCAAATTCACCTTTATCTGCCACATCGGCCGGGAGTTGTCCAAGAAAGGTCTTGCCCAGTGACGGCGAGTAATAAACCTCGCGACGATATTTTACATTGTCCGTAGTAATCTTAATGTCTTGAATGACGACATCTGAATAGCCTTTAAATTTGGCGTCTTTTGGTAGGACGTTTTTATCTATAGGGCACACCTGCTCTCGGTCGATGGCTACCTTGGGTAGTTTTGCCTCGCGCTGACGTGTCTTTTTGTTGTTGTTTTCTTCATCGCCCTTACCGCCTTGACGCTCCTTTTCAGATGAGTGATCGGACGTGTCTTTTTTATGCCGGCCCTTGATATCCGGCTTTCCCTGTTCACCTTTCAAACGGTTCATTTCATCCTTAAGCTGCTGGTTTTCTTCCCTGAGCGATTCGTTATCACTATAAAGCGTTTCAACTAGGTTAAGCAGTCCACTGAGAATGGTTTTTGTTTTAAGATCAGCAGCGGATGCCACGTCCGCTTGCAACGTTTCGATGGCATCTTCTATAGTTTTTCTCTTCAACGGTACACACTGACAGTGATTAGAAAGGTTGTGTCTATTATACCGCTGGTTTTTTAGGCCATATTTTTGCGTCGAAAACGCGATTGGTTAACTTTAAATATTTTGGTAACAGGGGCGGCAGTAATGTGTCGCAAAGGATGCGTTAAACAACTATATGGGCAGGAGAAAAACCAAAAACAAGGCATGGTAAAATGAACCTGAAAAACACAATTCTGCTCAAAAACCTTGTCAAGTGTTTTCTTGCTTTTAATGCAATTTTTTTAAAGCTGCTGTTTTATGGGTTGCTGTCCGCCCTGTGATTTATAGCGGATACAAAATAACCTCGAATTGCAGGCTATGTTTCTTTAAGTTGTCCTATTCTTCTTGGATTTTTTGCACTTTCTTTAAAAGCAGAAGAAGCAGATATATTGCCTGCTATCCATCTTGACACAGTGTTGGTTTCTGAAACAAAACCACCTGATGATTATCCATTAAATGCGCCGCGGGATATTACCCGGTTTAATCGAGAAACTATTAATGAGCTTGGCTTTACACGTGCACAAGATATCTCTGTGTACGTGCCAAATTATAATCTCATTGATGCCGGCATTAATGGTTTTTCTGACCGAAGTAGCATTCGTGGCCTAGCCAACACCCCGATAAACACTACCCCATCCGTAGTATTTTATGTCGATGACGTTCCTTACTTATCCTCATTTGCATATACCAATCAATTAGTTAATGTTGACTCTATTGAAGTTTATAGAGGGCCGCAAGGCGGTTTATTTGGCAGGAACAGCTATGCTGGGGTAATAAATGTTAAATCACGAAGGCCAAATAACAATTTCCAAAGCAATATCTTTGTTGACTATGGCAACTTTAATTCACTTAATATTAACAGTCATTTAAGTGGGGCATTGATTAAGGATCAATTATACTTTTCCATCGGAACTGCTTATTCAAAACGAGATGGTTATCTGAATAATACCTTTCGCGATTCCAAGTCGGATTTTCTGAACCACCTTAGCGGCAATATGTCTTTGATTTGGACACCCAATGCATCTTGGGAGATAAATTTCAGCACATATCTACAGGATTTTGATGATGGTGCACTCAGACTTACATCATTATTGAGTGACAATATTTATCAAATTCAATCGGGTAACCCTGGTTTTCAAGATCAGGATGCCAATAATCAGGTCTTAAAGGTATCCGCTATAAATCTCATGGAATCGGTTCATTGATTATCTCATGCTCGAGACTTT
>JAOUJV010000039.1 GCA_029882995.1 Gammaproteobacteria bacterium
TTGCACGTTACCTTGAGCGTTTAATACTGGGTGACAAGGCCGCAGATCCAAATGCATCCGGCATCACAGAACAGTTACTGGCCGATAACGGTTTTTTAAAATAGAGAGCTTTTATGTCACTCGCAAGTGCAGAAGAAATTATTGAAGAAATACGACAGGGTCGTATGGTCGTGTTGATGGATGATGAAGATCGCGAAAACGAAGGTGATCTGATCATGGCTGCAAGCAGTGTGCGACCCGAAGATATCAATTTTATGGCCACACATGGTCGAGGATTGATTTGTCTGACATTATCAGAAGAACGTTGCCAGCAACTTAATCTGCCATTAATGGTAAGTGACAATAAGGATCAACATTCAACCAACTTCACAATGTCAATTGAAGCAGCTAAAGGTGTTACAACTGGCATCTCGGCAGCTGATCGCGCCGTGACTGTTCAGGCAGCAGTTGCACCCGATGCAAGACCAACCGATATTGTTCAACCTGGTCATGTCTTTCCGTTAAAGGCACAGCCCGGTGGTGTATTAACACGTGCAGGTCATACGGAAGCAGGTTGTGATCTAGCGCGTCTTGCCGGTTTTGAACCAGCAGGAGTTATCGTTGAAATACTGAATGAAGATGGCACCATGGCACGTCGTCCTGATCTGGAAGTGTTTGCCAAAAAGCACGGACTGAAACTGGGTACTATCGCCGATCTGATTCATTATCGTGTACAGAACGAACGTACAGTCGAACGTGTCAGTGAATGTAAATTTCCAACCGAGTCCGGTAATTTCAGACTGGTTGCATTTCGTGAAACCATCACTGACAACATGCATTTTGCACTGGTAATGGGTGAAATCAGTCATGACAAGGCAACGCTGATACGTGTACATATGGAAAACAGTCTGTGTGATATTTTTGGCGGTCTACGTGAAGGTTGCTCTCATTCTGCACGCAAGGCCATGGCGCGTATTGCAGACGAAGGTGCCGGAGTGGTTGTTTTATTGCGTCAACATGAATCAACAGATGAGCTGATTCATCGTATTCAGGCGTATCAGCAGCACGATCAGGGTAAGGAATTACCCAAAACAGCCGCTAAATCAGATCTACGCACCTTTGGTATCGGTGCCCAGATTTTGTCAGATCTGGGGGTGCGCCAGATGAGGGTGCTCGGTACACCTATGAAAATGCATGGTTTATCAGGCTTCGAGCTGGAAGTAGCTGAATATGTACCATTCGAGTAGGATATTGAAATGGTTGTCATGATGTCGGCGCAGTTTTATTATCTAATCATTAACGAGTAATTCAGGTTGAAATAATGGAAAAAATTGAAGGTGATTTAACAATTCGCAATGCCCGCATTGGCATAATCGTGGCACGCTTTAACAGCTTCATCACTGAAAGCCTGTTAAGTGGTGCTGTAGACACATTGGTACGTCATGGTGCTGACGAAAAAGACATTCGTACAGTTTATGTACCGGGTGCGTTTGAAATGCCGCTGGTTGCAAAACGCATGGCAGCCAGCAAGCGTTATGACGCAATTATTGCACTCGGTGCCGTGATTCGTGGCGGTACACCGCATTTTGAATATGTTGCAGGCGAATGTACCAAGGGACTTGCACAGGTGGGTATGGAATTTGATTTACCGATTGCTTTTGGCGTGTTAACAGTTGATAGTATTGAACAGGCCATTGAACGTGCCGGTACCAAGGCCGGTAACAAGGGTGCAGAAGCGGCCATGTCCGCAATTGAGATGGTTAATCTTTTGCAGAAACTCGATAAATAAATTCAGGCGATACTGAATGAGCAAAGATAGAAGCAATGCACGTCGTTCTGCCGTTCAGGCAATTTATCAGTGGCAATTAACTGGTCAGGAGGCTGAACGTATTGATGAGCAATATGTTGCCGATCATGATGTCAGTAAAATTGATGAAGAATATTTCCATGAGCTGTTGAGAGAAATCCCGTTACACCTGCATGAAATAGAGGATCATATTATTCCGGTGCTTGATCGGGAAATTAACGAACTTGATCCGGTTGAAAGGGCAGTCTTGCGTATCGGTGCATACGAACTCGAATTCAGGCTGGATGTTCCCTATCGTGTTGTTATCAATGAAGCAGTCGAACTGGCCAAAACATTTGGTGCCGAACATGGGCATAAATACGTTAACAGCATTCTGGACAAGGTCGCACAAAAATTGCGTGCCAGTGAAATTGGAAAAAATGGCGGCAATTCAAAATCAGCTCCCGCCTCTGCGACACGAAACAGGCCGGAAAAAAAGCAGGTCAGGATTACGACCAAAAAATCGAATACTGATTCAAAAGGAAATTCCAGACAACGTACTGCCAAAGGTAAGTAGAGTCCAGGTTTAAAGACATATTCATGTCATTCTCTGAATTTGATCTGATCAAAAAATATTTCTCAGACCATGCCAGTCGAGAAGACGTGGTAATTGGTGTTGGTGATGATGCTGCTGTGCTGAATGTGCCGACAGGACAACAACTGGTAGTAACAACTGACACCTTAATCGAAGGTGTTCATTTTCCCACAGAAACTTCTGCTGAAAATATTGGCCATAAATCACTGGCGGTGAGTTTAAGTGATCTCGCTGCCATGGGAGCTGAACCGGCATGGGCTACATTGTCATTGGCCATCCCTGTTTATGATGAGGCATGGTTAACCGCATTTAGTCATGGTTTTCTGGGGCTGGCACAAAAATATAATGTGTCACTGGTGGGTGGTGATACCGTCAGAGGTCCGTTATCAATTACTGTGCAATTGCATGGGTTTGTCCCGGAAGGGAAAGCAATCAGACGTGATGGTGCAAGGGGTGGTGACCTTATCTATGTTACTGGCACACCGGGTGATGCGGGCCTTGCACTCGCCGGATTACAAAATCGGGTCAACCTTGATCCGGTTTCCCTGAAACGTTTGCGTCAGCGACTGGATTCTCCAACCCCGAGAGTTGAGACAGGCCTGGCATTGCGCGGGCTTGCCAGTGCCTGTATTGATATTTCAGATGGCTTGCTGGCAGATCTGGGACATATCACAGCTAAAAGTGGTATTGGCGCAGATATTATGCTGGAACAACTTCCGCTATCAACCGATACAGCAAGGTATGTTGCAAACAGTGGTGACTGGGATATGGTGCTGGTTTCCGGTGATGATTATGAATTGTGTTTTACGGCATCGGAAAATGATAAAGATAAAGTAGAGGCATTAGGGTGTACCTGTATCGGAAGAATCACTGGCGAAAAAGGAATCCGTTGCCTGCAGCGAGACGGATCATTTTATGAATCCGGCAGGACCGGTTTTGATCATTTTGCTGTTTAATAAAGCAGGGAGTTTGTTCGTTTAATATGAAAATGCCAATGGATAAAAATTTTAAAGACATCATAAAACATCCAGCGTATTTTCTGGCGTGTGGTTTTGGCAGTGGATTGTCTCCAGTGGCATCCGGGACAACCGGTACCATGGCGGCAATCCCTATTCTCCTTTTATTCTCATGGGCAGGTATGGAAACCTGGCAATATTTATTGATTGTTGTTGCAGTCATCTTTTCCGGTGTCTGGTTGTGTGACAAGACCTCAAAGGATTTTGGTGTTGATGACCATCCCGCTATTGTCTGGGATGAGTTCGCCGGATTTTTTGTCACGATGGTCGCTGTGCCGGTGACATGGTACTGGGTATTGGCCGGCTTTTTTCTGTTTCGTTTATTTGATGTTATAAAGCCATGGCCGGCTAACTGGCTTGAAACAAATTTGCCCGGCGGCTGGGGTATTATGATGGATGATGTGCAGGCAGGGATCTATGCGTGGGCAGTTTTGCAGATTCTGATTCTGTATTTAAACTAGATAAGCGTTATCGATGAAACTGAGAACAAAAACATATCTGGCCATTCTTTTTATCCTGATGTCTTTCTCAGGAAGCTTGTTAGCAGTTGAAAAAATTGTGGTAAAAGCGTTGTTTCCCGGAAAAGTAATGCTGGAAATTGATGGTGAGAACCGTTTGCTGGTTGCTGGCAAAACCAGCCCGGAAGGGATCAAGGTTATTTCGGTCAATAGTCGTGAAGCCATACTCGAATTTAACGGCCAGAAAGAAAGTTATACATTGGGAAGCAGAATTGGAACTTCATACAAAAAAAGAGAACAGGCTGAAATACAGATCATGCCTGATAATAAGGGGATGTATCGTACAGCAGGCAGTATTAATGGTATTTCTGTTTATTTTCTTGTTGATACCGGGGCAACCCTGATAGCAATGAACAGTCAACATGCAAAAAAACTGGGTATTGATTATCGCGTTACAGGAACAGAAAGCTTTGCTGCAACAGCTTCCGATGTGGTTAAGGTACACAAGGTAAAACTGAACTCGGTCAAGGTAGGCGAGATCATCATTAACAATGTTGACGCCATTGTGATGGAAGGTAATCAGCCATCACATATTTTGCTCGGCATGTCTTTTCTGGGAAGAGTGGAAATGACAAATGATCAAGGCCTTATGAAATTGAAAAAGAAATTCTGAGATATCTTAATAATGATATATATCTATAGCCACGATGTGCCTGAACTGGATGAGCTGTTGCTTGAAACACTTGGGCCCAAACACCGGTTTACCATGATCCCGCCGTCTCCCAAGGAAATGGGTGAGGCGTTACATGCAATGGAAGTTTTTCGTGAAGCAGGCCTGCATGCGCGCACTCAAAGTACCCGTTTCTATCGTGATCCGGTGCGACTGCACAATATCATAATGAATTCAGATGCCGTGTATCTTTCGGGAGGAAATACATTTGAATTTCTGGACTATGCACAACATGTTGGTTTGTTTGAAATGCTGACAGAGTTTGAAGAAGCGGGTGGTATTATTGTAGGGGAGTCGGCAGGCAGCATTATATTGTCACCCAATATTGCAACAGCACTGATCCCAACCAGTTGTCCGGATGAGGAAACTGTTCATCTGGAAAGCTATACAGGTATGGGACGGGTTCCTTTCCATATCAGTCCTCATCATGATTCTTCTTCAAAGCAGGAAAATGATGAACTGCAGGCATTGGCGCATTATTCGAAAATACCGGTTATAGCGTTACATGATGGGGAAGGTTTGGTCTTGGAAGGAAACGAGATTACCCGGGTCGTGGGTAATCCAAGCAAGTATTATCCAGATATTGTGCCGGAAGTGAGTCTGGAAGCGGGAACTGTTATGCCTGAATGGGCAGGAGAAACACCGGATTAATCTATTTCTTTGTCTCTTTCAATCAATGCATAGGCAGAGTGATTGTGAATGGATTCAAAGTTTTCTGATTCAACCACGTAAGCGACAATTCGAGCATCATTGTTCAGTTCAGTCGCCACATCACGCACCATGTCTTCAACAAATTTCGGATTGTCATAGGCGCGTTCAGTCACGTATTTCTCATCCGGACGTTTCAGTAACCCAAACAATTCACATGATGCCTGTCTTTCCACTATATCAATAATCTCTTCAATCCAGACAAACTGGCGTGTCTTTGCTGCAATCGTGACATGTGAGCGCTGATTATGTGCGCCACGATCAGAAATGGTCTTGGAACATGGACACAGGCTGGTAACGGGTACCACAACCTTTAAAGTCATACTTGTCTTGTTACCACTGGCTTCGCCGATAAAGGTAACATCGTAATCCATCAGACTTTTTACACCGGATTCCGGTGCTGTCTTGTTGACGAAATAGGGGAAATTCATTTCGATATGACCAGTACCGGCTTCCAGACGTTCGGTCATTTCAATCAACATATCCTTGAATGATTTAACAGAAATTTCGCGTTCATGGTTGTTTAGTATTTCCACGAAACGCGACATGTGGGTGCCTTTGAAATTGTGCGGCAGATTCACATACATATTAAAATTGGCGATGGTGTGTTGTTCACCTTCAGTACGATCACGCACAACAACCGGATGACGGATATCCTTGATACCTACCTTGTTAATCGGCAACTGGCGGGTATCTTTTCTGTTTTGCACATCCGCAATTTCATCGGTTGCTTGTGACATTATTCTTTATCCTTCTGTATAGCTGACGCATGCCCTTTCAGTTTCCCAAAGTGTGACTGCTTTTACTCTGGCACGTGCATTATTTAATTTTTCTGAAATCTGTTTGTATAAATAGGCTGCGATGTTTTCTGCAGTCGGATTTATTGTGTCAAACGGTGTGATTTCATTCAGATAACGATGGTCAAGCGTATCAGTCACTTCTTTGGTGATACGTTTCATTTCCTTGAAATCGATACCCATACCCAGTGCATCAAGTTCTGAAGCAACAACTTCGACTTCCACTTTCCAGTTGTGCCCGTGTAAACGCTGACAGTCACCGGGATAATCGCGCAGACTATGTGCAGATGCAAAGTCACTCACGACTTTCAATGTATAAAAAGTGGTCACGGCAGATATTCTTGACTAATTAGCTAGGATTTTACGTTGCTTACCGATGTATGGCAACCCATCAGGGTCTCCGGATTTTCAATGGCGGCGATTATACCATCAGAATCAAGCTGGCAGGCGGCCAAAAGCTCCTCACGGGTGCCGTGATCGATGAATTTATCGGGAATTCCCATATTGATAACAGGAATTGAGATATTTCTGGCGGCAAGTACTTCGTTAACAGCGCTTCCTGCTCCGCCCATTACCGCATTTTCTTCAACAGTGACGATCAATTCATGGGTCTGCGCCATGGCCAGAATCATGTTTTCATCCAGTGGTTTGATAAAGCGCATATTGATGACGGTCGCATCCAGTTTTTCAGCGGCAGTCAATGCCGGTGTCACCATGCTGCCGAAGGCGAGTATGGCTGTTTTTTTACCTTTACGACGGACTTCTGCCTTGCCTATATCGAATGTCGACATGGGTTTCAGAATATTGGCTCCTGGACCTGTGCCGCGTGGATAGCGAACCATGCTGGGTCCGCTGTGCATGTGACCGGTGTACAGCATTTGACGGCATTCATTTTCATCGGCCGGTGCCATGATTACCATGTTGGGAACACAACGCATAAAACTGACATCAAAACTGCCAGCATGCGTTGGACCATCGGGACCTACCAGACCGGCACGATCAACAGCAAACATCACGGGCAGGTTTTGCAATGCCACATCATGCACAATTTGATCATAGGCACGTTGCATAAAAGTGGAATAAATCGCAACAACCGGTTTCAGACCTTCACAGGCAAGACCTGCTGCCAGTGTGACCGCATGCTGTTCAGCAATGCCGACATCGTAATAACGGTCTTTGTATTTTTCAGAAAACTCAACCATGCCGGAACCTTCACACATGGCAGGTGTAATGCCGATCAGGTTTTTATCATTTTGTGCCATATCACACAGCCACCGACCAAACACTTGTGTGTAGGTAGGTTGTGAATTTGTGCCTTTGCTCATAACGCCGGTTTTGGGATCAAACTTGCCAACCCCATGATAGGCACTTGGATTATCTTCAGCTGGTGAAAAACCTTTGCCCTTTTGTGTTACTACATGCAGAAACTGCGGGCCTGTCAGCGCCTTGATGTTTTCCAGTGTTTTGACAAGTGTAGGTAAGTCATGTCCATCAATAGGGCCGATATAGTTAAATCCGAGTTCTTCAAACAAGGTACCGGGTACCACCATTCCTTTAACATGTTCTTCTGCACGACGTGCCAGTTCCCAGACGGAGGGCATGGTACCGAGGACTTTTTTACTGCCTTCGCGTACAGTGGAATAAAGTTTGCCGGACAGAATACGCGCCAGATAATGTGACAGGCCACCTACATTGGCTGAGATAGACATGTTGTTGTCATTCAGAATAACGAGCAGGTTGGCATCCAGATCGCCGGCATGATTCAGCGCCTCAAATGCCATACCGGCGGTCATGGCACCATCACCGATAACAGAAATCACCTTGCGGTTTTTATTTTCTTTTGATGCGGCAATAGCCATTCCCAGTGCGGCACTGATCGATGTACTGGAGTGACCAACCCCAAATGTATCGTATTCACTTTCACTGCGTTTGGGAAAACCGGACAGACCGTCTTTTTGACGCAGGCTGTACATTTGTTCGCGACGACCCGTCAGTATTTTATGCGGGTAACTTTGATGTCCAATATCCCAGACCAGACGATCATCCGGTGTATTAAAGATGTAGTGCAGTGCGATTGTGAGTTCAACTGTTCCCAGACCTGCAGCGAGATGCCCCCCGGTTTGGCAAACAGAGTCAATCAGGTATTCACGTAGCTCCTGAGCCAGTTTAGGTAATTTGGCCAAGGGGATCTGACGCAGATCACGAGGTGATTTGATAAATTCCAGCAACGGGTAGTCTTTTTCTGATGTCACGTTAAGTCTCTTTGTTGCCCTGATTGCCCTTACCAACTATGGCAATATGATCGAACTTATTGCGGCCGGTTTCAAGCGTTTTTATGGATTAATAGGTGCGATTAACCATTAATTCTGCTGTCTGGCGCAAGGGATCCGCGTTTTCATCCAGCCCCGAGATGGTTTCTAGCGCATCAGTCAGCAGTTCATTGGCCATTTTTCCTGATTCCCGTATACCCAGCAAAGCCGGATAAGTCGGTTTGTTCTGTGCTATATCAGAGCCCTGTGGTTTACCCAGTGTTTCGGTGTCACCTTCCACATCCAGAATGTCGTCCTTGATTTGAAAGGCCAGCCCGACACATTTGGCAAAATGATCGAGGGTATTAATGATTTCTTCATCACAATTATTCTGGCTCAATGCACCCAGTTTTACACTGGCACGGATCAGAGCACCGGTTTTGTGAATGTGCATGTTTTCCAGTTCAGCCAGATTTAATTCCTTGCCGACCGAGGCGAGATCAATGGCTTGACCACCCGCCATACCACGGGAACCACATGCCAATGCCAGTGTTTCCACCATACGCAAGCGTCGTGTCGCATCAGCCTGCATTTTGGGATCATGCGACAGGATATAAAACGGCAGTGACTGCAAGGCATCTCCGGCCAGTAAGGCAGTAGCTTCGTCAAATGCCTTGTGGCAGGAAGGCTTGCCGCGACGCAAATCATCATTATCCATGGAGGGCAAGTCATCATGTACCAGTGAATAGGCATGAATAAATTCAACTGAAGCTGCTGGGCCGTCGAGCTGTTCTGATGTTACGCCAAGTGCATGACCGGTGGCATAAACGAGCAGAGGACGAATATATTTACCGCCATTAAGTGAGGCATAGCGCATTGCCTCGTGCAGACGGTGGGGTAATGTCTTGCTTGAGGGCAGCCAATGTTCGAGAGTTGTTTCTACTCGTGCCTGGCGGTCACGAACAAAATCCTTGAATACGTTATTCAATCTTCTTCACTTTCAAATGGTGCCAGTTCCGGCTTTCCATTTTTTTCCATCAAAATCTGTACTTTTTGTTCTGCTTCTTTCAATGCCTTTTGGCATGTTCGGGTCAGCTCGATACCACGCTCAAAATCCTTAAGCGAATCCTCCAGACTGACTTCGCCTGCCTCCATACGCTCTACCAATTGTTCCAGTTCCTTCATACTTTTTTCAAAGTCAGTATTTTTCGAGGCTTTTTTAGGCATGAATGATTTCCATCAATGAATTTGTTGTCGTTGTCATATGAAATGCGGGCTTACATTAACGTACGGTCAATAGAGGGTCAAATGGCGATTTATTATTCATGGAGTGATGAAATTAATGCCTTATATCCCCTCTGGTGTTGACACCGGAAATTAGTGGATATATGCTAGCCAGACTTTATTTAGACAAAGTCTAAATAATATTAATCTAATTATTTCAATCAGTTATAAAAACAGGAGATTATTATGTCACTTAAAGGCAGTAAAACTGAACAGCATCTGAAGGACGCCTTTGCTGGTGAGTCTCAGGCCAACCGTCGTTATTTGTACTTCGCAGCAAAAGCAGACGTAGAAGGCTATAACGATGTTTCTACTGTTTTCCGTTCTACAGCAGAAGGTGAAACCGGTCATGCCCACGGTCATCTGGAATATCTGGAAGAATGTGGTGATCCGGCAACTGGTCTGCCAATCGGTAGCACTTCAGACAACCTGAAAGCCGCAATTGCAGGTGAAACACACGAATACACTGACATGTATCCAGGTATGGCCAAGACAGCACGTGATGAAGGTTTTGATGAAATCGCGGACTGGTTTGAAACACTGGCCAAGGCAGAACGTTCACATGCAAACCGTTTCCAGAAAGCATTGGACAATCTCGATAAGTAATTGATAAGTCGGTAGGGGGATTCTTTCCCCCTGTTGCGACTATTGATGTTTAAAACAGGATCAAACTATGGCACAGCGTGAAGGTAGTCTGGACGCGCCGACGCGTCATCCTCTGGACTGGAAGTCACCGTCATTCTATGACGAAAATAATTTAAACAAGGAACTGGAGCGTGTTTACGATATCTGTCATGGATGCCGACGTTGTGTCAGTTTGTGTAATGCCTTTCCAACCCTTTTCGATCTGGTAGACGAATCCGACACAATGGAGGTGGACGGGGTTGCGAAAGCGGATTACATGAAGGTAGTCGATGAGTGCTATTTATGTGATCTGTGTTTTATGACCAAGTGCCCTTATGTGCCGCCGCATGAATGGAATCTGGATTTCCCGCATCTCATGTTGCGCGCCAAGGCGGTCAACTTTAAAAAGGGCAACACCAAAACCCGTGACAAGTTACTGACCAGCACTGACGCAGTTGGTAAGCTGGCATCCATTCCGGTGATATCCAATATTGTGAATACAGTGAATACCATGTCGGTAACACGTAAGGTGATGGACAAGGTTATTGGTGTACACCCGGATGCAAAATTACCGCCCTATGAAAGCAGGACATTGCGCAAGCGTCTGGCAAATCACAATGCTGATCATATCCAGATAACAGCGACTGACAATACGAATGGCAAGGTGGCCTTATTTACAACCTGTTATGGCAATTACAATGAACCGCATCTGGGTGAGGATCTGGTGGCTGTTTTTGAACATAACAACATACCGGTCAAACTGGTCAAAAAGGAACAATGTTGTGGGATGCCCAAACTGGAATTGGGAGACCTGGAGAAGGTTGAGACTGCAAAAGAGGCGAATATCCCGGCATTACTTGACTTGGTGAATGAGGGTTGGGACATTGTTGCCCCCGTGCCTTCGTGTGTCTTGATGTTTAAACAGGAACTGCCGCTGATTTTTCCGGATGATGAAAATGTAGCAAGAATAGGAAAGGCGATTTTTGATCCGTTTGAATATTTAATGCTGCGTCACAAAGATGGCCAGTTAAATACAGATTTTAAAAATAGTCTGGGCAAGGTGGCCTATCATGCAGCTTGTCACCAACGTGTGCAGAATATTGGTGCCAAGACACGTGATGTTTTGCAACTGGTTCCTGATACCGAAGTCGATGTTATTGAACGTTGTTCCGGTCATGATGGGACTTATGCAGTAAAGTCCGAGTTTCATGCGGCTTCCATGAAAATCTGTCGCCCGGTTGTTACCCGTGTACAGAAGGCCAATGCCGATCATTATGGCAGTGATTGCCCGATGGCCGGTCATCAAATCGAGAATGGTTTGAATGAAGACAAGCAACCGGAACATCCGTTGAAACTATTAAGAATGGCCTATGGCATTTAATACAGGTGAACTAATGGAAAGAACTAACGAGAATACTGATATGCAAAAACTGACCCGAGATGATTTGTTTAGTCTGGAGCAATACGCTGAAGCACGTCCTGAGTTTCGTTCCAGAGTAATGGCGCACAAAAAAAACCGTCATGTCCAGATTGGTGAACATGCCACCTTGTATTTTGAAGACAAGTTGACCATGCAATACCAGATTCAGGAAATGCTGCGCGTGGAGCGTATCTTTGAAGCAGATGGCATCAATGAAGAGCTGAATGCCTACAATCCCCTGATCCCGGATGGTGATAACTGGAAAGCCACTTTCATGATCGAATATACCGAAGTCGAGCAACGTAAAGAGGCGCTGGCAAAAATGATCGGGATCGAGAAACGGGTCTGGGTCAAGGTGGATGGTTATGAACACGTTTGGGCGATTGCCGATGAAGATCTGGAGCGTGATACGGAAGAAAAAACTTCTTCAGTGCATTTTCTTCGTTTCCAGTTAACGCCGGACATGGTTTTTGCAGTGAAGAACGGTGCCAGCGTGGGTATGGGAATTGAACATGAGGCATATTGTCATCAGGTTGATCCAATTCCATCAAATATCAGGGATTCCCTGTCACAAGATCTGGACTGATTTTCCCTATTTTATTTTTATTCCCATCATCATCCGGTTTCCTTTAGAATAGCGGCAACCAGATGGTGGTGGTTTTAAAAATTATGCCTGAAAAACCTGCTTCTATTTTTTTATTAACGATCATTTTTTTATTGTCTTTTGTGACATCGGTTGATGCACGTGACAGTAATTCTGATCCGCTTGGTTCTGAACCCGGACTGTTTGAAAATGAATATGTCCCTCAACCAGAGGATATCTGGAAAGAAGACAAGCATATTCCAATGCCGGATTTTCCTGATGATGAAAACCTTCTTCAGGTCAATATTGATGCAGTAAAGGCACCTTATAAATATTACATTGATGAAAAATCGCTCAGTATTGGTGAGGATGATGTCGTACGTTACATTATTATTCTGGAATCAAGGACCGGTGTCAGGAATACCTTTTATGAAGGCATTCACTGCGCAGTAAATGAATACAAGGTTTATGCGGTTGCAAGCGGGGACAAGCTTAAACCGGTAAGGAAAAGTGAGTGGCGCAGTATTCGCATGTCTCATTTTTACCGGCTTGATCTGAGAAGGAATTTCCTCTGCAATAAGACAGGAATGTATCCAAATCAAGTTGATGAGATAATTCAGCGAATAAAATACAACACCCAAATCGGGGAATGATAAAAATATAATAATGAGTAATTCCTACGACGCATCCGATATTGAAGTACTCAGTGGTCTGGAGCCGGTACGCCGCAGACCGGGGATGTATACACAGACTGAACGCCCCAATCATCTGGCAATGGAAGTCATTGATAACAGTGTCGATGAAGCCATGGCCGGCTATGCCAAAAATATTGATGTTACCTTACATAAAGATCAGTCATTAACCGTCAGCGATGATGGTCGTGGTATGCCGGTTGATATCCATCCGGAAGAAAAGGTGTCTGGTGTTGAATTGATTCTGACTCGCTTGCATGCCGGCGGTAAGTTTTCCAACAAGAATTACCAGTTTTCGGGAGGTCTGCATGGTGTCGGTGTTTCAGTCGTTAATGCCTTATCCAAAAATCTGGAAATATGGATCAAGCGAGGCGGCAAGGAATACAATCAGTCCTATGCCGGCGGTGATCCAAAGTCAAAGCTAAAGAATGTGGGCACGGTTGGGCAACGTAATACCGGTACAACAATCCGGTTCTGGCCTGATACAAAGTATTTTGATTCTCCCAAATTTTCTGTTTCCCGACTCAAGCATGCGATGCGTGCCAAGGCTGTGTTGTGTCCGGGATTGACCATTAATTTCAAAGATGAAAATACGGGAGAATCACTGGAGTGGTGTTTTGAAGACGGGCTGGTTACTTATTTAACCGGTGAGCTTAAAGATGCTCCCATGTTACCGGAAGAACCCTTTACCGGCAGTATGGCAGGTCATGCCGAGACAGCAGACTGGGCAGTTGTCTGGTTGCCGGAAGCCGATGAGATTGTTGGCGAAAGTTACGTCAACCTGATTTATACACCGCAAGGTGGTACTCATGTTAATGGTTTTCGTACCGGTTTAACGGAAGCGATTCGTGAATTCTGTGAATTCAGAAATCTGTTACCGCGTGGTATCAAGATTGCTCCCGATGATGTCTGGGAGCGTTGCAGTTATATTCTTTCAGTTAAACTCGATGACCCGCAATTCTCGGGACAAACAAAAGAGCGGCTTTCATCTCGCGAATGTGCGGCCTTTGTTTCCGGTGTCGTACGTGATGCTTTCGGGATATGGTTGAACTCACATATTGAAGCCGGTGAAGCCATTGCCGAACTGGTGATCAGCCGTGCGCAAAATCGTTTACGCACCGGCAAAAAGATAGTCCGCAAAAGAACTACTGGTGGGCCTGCACTACCCGGCAAACTGGCAGACTGCTCTTCACAGGATCCGGAACTGACAGAACTGTTTCTGGTAGAAGGGGATTCAGCTGGAGGCTCGGCCAAGCAGGCGCGTGCGCGTGAGTTTCAGGCTATCATGCCATTACGCGGTAAAATACTGAATACATGGGAAGTGGATTCAAACCAGATTTTATCATCACAGGAAGTGCACGACATTTCCGTTGCGATTGGTGTCGAACCCGGTTCCGATAATCTGAAAAATTTACGTTATGGCAAGATTTGTATTCTTGCTGATGCGGATTCCGATGGTGCGCATATTGCTACCTTGTTATGTGCCTTGTTCCTGCGTCATTTCCGTCCGTTGGTCAGTGCCGGTAACATCTATGTTGCGATGCCGCCGTTGTATCGTATTGATGTGGGCAAGGAAGTGTATTACGCACTGGATGATGCAGAAAAGCAGGGCATGCTGGATCGTATTGAAGCAGAAAAGATCAAAGGCAAGGTCAACATCCAGCGCTTCAAAGGACTGGGTGAAATGAGCCCTCTGCAATTGCGTGAAACCACCATTGCACCGGATACCCGCCGCCTTGTGCAGTTAACCATTGATGCCACTACCAATCCGAACCAGATAATGGACATGTTACTTGCAAAGAAACGTGCCGCAGATCGCAAGCAGTGGCTGGAAGAAAAGGGTAATCTCGCAGAAGTGTAAGAATAATTTTTAAAAAAATGGCAAAGAAAAAACAACAGTCCTCATTTGAAGGGGTTGAGCATCTCCCCATCGGCACATTTGCCGAGAATGCGTATCTGAATTATTCCATGTACGTCATTCTGGATCGTGCCTTGCCGCATATTGGTGACGGACTGAAACCGGTGCAGCGTCGTATCGTGTATGCCATGTCTGAACTGGGTTTGAGTTCAATAGCCAAATATAAAAAGTCAGCACGTACCGTTGGTGATGTATTGGGTAAGTTTCATCCGCATGGTGATAGCGCGTGTTATGAAGCCATGGTGCTGATGGCACAACCGTTTTCCTATCGTTATCCACTGGTCGATGGTCAGGGCAACTGGGGGTCGCAGGATGATCCCAAATCCTTTGCCGCGATGCGTTATACCGAGGCCAAGCTTTCCAAATATGCTGAAGTGTTATTGTCAGAAGTCGGTCTGGGCACAGTTGACTGGCAGCCCAATTTTGATGGCACATTGAAAGAACCGGTTTTATTGCCGGCACGTTTACCCAATGTATTGTTAAATGGCACAACCGGTATTGCTGTTGGTATGAGTACTGATATACCGCCGCATAATATTCATGAAATTGTGAAGGCCTGTATTATCTTGCTGGATAATCCTGATGCCACCAATGGTGATTTGTGTAAAAAGGTAAAAGGGCCGGACTATCCAACTGATGCCGAGATCATTACGCCTAAAAAAGAAATTGCCCAGATGTACAAGACGGGTAATGGCACAATACGTATGCGTGCCAAATATGAGACAGAAAATGGCGATGTCGTTATTACTGCATTACCGTATCAGGTTTCCGGCGCCCGTATTATGGAACAGATAGCCAACCAGATTAATGCCAAGAAATTACCTATGGTCGAAGACTTGCGCGATGAATCTGATCATGAAAACCCGACCCGTTTGGTGATTGTGCCGCGCTCTAACCGTATTGATATTGATGAACTTATGGGACATTTGTTTGCGGTGACTGATCTGGAACGTACCTATCGCGTGAACATGAACGTGATAGGTAATGATGGTAAACCACATGTCAAATCACTCAAACAAATGCTGTCCGAGTGGCTGGTTTACCGTACCGACACGGTACGTCGTCGTCTGCAATACCGACTCGATAAAGTCTCGGAACGCTTGCATATTCTCGATGGTTTACTGATTGCCTATCTGAATATTGATGCTGTGATCAAGATTATTCGTAATGAAGACGAACCCAAACCGGTGTTGATGAAAAGGTTCAAGCTGACGGGTGAGCAGGCTGATGCGATTCTGGATTTAAAATTACGTCACCTGGCCAAGCTGGAAGAAATGAAAATCAAGACCGAGCAAAAAGGGCTCAAGGAAGAACAGGATGAGTTGCAAAAAACACTCAAATCCAAAAACCGCCTGACGTCTTTGGTGAAAACAGAACTGCAGGAAGATGCCGAGAAGTATGGTGACAAGCGCCGTTCACCGATTGAAGAAAGAGAATCGGCGCAGGCCATGGATGAAACCGATCTCATTTCGATTGAACCCATTACGGTTGTGCTCTCGAAAAAAGGTTGGGTACGGGCCGCCAAGGGACACGATGTGGATGCTTCAACACTCAGTTACAAACAGGGTGATGAATTGTTATGTGCCGTACCGGGACGCAGTAATCAGTCAGCTGTGTTTATCGATTCAACTGGTCGTACTTACACATTACCAGCACATACCTTGCCGTCAGCACGTGGACAAGGTGAACCATTGAGCGGTCGGTTTACGCCGCCTTCCGGCGCCAGTTTCAGGGGAATGGTGATTGGTGCGTCGGATGACCTGTGGCTGTTTGCCAGTGATGCCGGTTATGGACTGGTAGCCAAAATCAGCGATCTCATTACCAAGAACAAGAAAGGCAAGGGTATGCTCAAGCCACCCAAGGGGGCGGATGTACTGGTGCCCGCCAGAGTGCATGACATGGAATATGATTATGTCGCAGCGGTCACAACAGAAGGCCGTTTGCTGATTCATTCCGTTGCTGAATTGCCCGAACTGGCCAAGGGAAAAGGCATCAAGATCATCAATATCCCGTCAGCACGTTCTGCTGCACGCGAGGAATATGTCACAGCGATTACCGTGCTTACCGGTGAGCAGTCATTAAAGCTCTACTCCGGGAAACGTCATCTTGTGATAAAGCAGGCGGATATGGATAACTACTTTGGGGAACGTGGGCGCCGAGGCAATAAGTTGCCGCAAGGTTTCCGAAAAGTGGATCGAATGGAACCGGCTGAATAACAGGATCCCGGAAAAGAAAAGGCCAGACTGTTGAGGTCTGGCCTGAAGAATTTTTGGAGGAGATGAAGTTACATCTCTTACTTGTTGTAGCGGTACGGATCGGGGAAACTTTAGCTAAAATTCAATTATTTTCAGGAATAAAAAAAGCCGGGCAAAAAGCCCGGCTAGAAGTGGTTTGAACGGAGGGGGAGATAAGACCCGTTCAGTATATATATCGTCTCAGGGGGTAAATTCTTTAGTTCAATCCAGACAATGTCTAATCAAAATACACCCCTGTAAACCCTTGAATTACATAATTTTAACCCCATGAACAAAGGGTCTCAATTACGGATAAAGGAATCATGAAAAGAATCTTTCTGTTTTTGGCTACAAATCTGGCCATTATGGTCGTTTTGAGTATTTCCCTCAGGCTTTTGGGCTTTCAGGGCTATCTGGATAATCAGGGGGTAAACCTCGATATTAACGGATTGGTGATGTTTGCCGCCGTCTTTGGATTTGGCGGCTCGCTCATATCGTTGGCTATCTCCAAGTGGACAGCCAAGCGCATGACCGGGGCTAAAGTGATAACACAGCCAGCCAATGAGTCCGAGACATGGCTGGTGAATACTGTCCAGCGTCAGGCTGAGTTGGCGGGTATTGGCATGCCGGAAGTAGCGATATATGACTCTCCGGATGTGAATGCATTTGCCACCGGTATGAGCCGGAATAACGCTCTGGTCGCCGTTAGCACCGGTCTTTTGCGTGCCATGAACCGTGATGAGGCAGAGGCCGTGCTAGGGCATGAGGTCAGCCATGTGGCCAATGGTGACATGATAACGCTGGCTCTGATTCAGGGCGTGGTAAATACCTTTGTTATTGTGTTGTCTCGTGTTATCGGCCATATGGTGGACCGCGTGGTATTCAAGACCCAGCGTGGTCATGGACCCGCTTTCTGGATTACCGCCATTATTGCCGAGATTGTATTGGGTATTCTGGCCAGTGCGATTGTAATGTGGTTTAGTCGCCAACGTGAATTCAGGGCTGATGCCGGTGGCGCTAGCCTTGCCAGTCGTGAGAAAATGATTGCTGCACTGGAGCGGCTGCAACTGAGTTCAGGACAGGCACACCTGCCCGATCAAATGGCAGCCTTTGGAATTTCCGGTGGCATTGGTCATGGTTTAAAGCGTATGTTCATGTCACATCCACCACTGGAAGAACGTATTGCCGCATTGAAGAGTGCGCGCTAAACGTTAAATTAAGTTTCAATCCATAACAAGCGCACATATGTGCGCTTGTTTTTTTACATTAAAGAAATGAGGAAGTACCCATGCCCCTGATCAGTCCCTTTGCCGGCTTACGCCCGTTACCTGAAAAAGCAAATGAAGTTGTTGCGCCTCCTTATGATGTACTGAATACCGAGGAAGCGCGTGAACGCGCCAAGGGAAAGCCATGGAGTTTTTT
>JAOUJV010000010.1 GCA_029882995.1 Gammaproteobacteria bacterium
GGAGACAATGTGAAAATGACAGTCACATTGATTAACCCGATTGCGATGGAAGATGGATTACGTTTTGCGATACGAGAAGGTGGCCGTACTGTGGGTGCCGGTGTTGTTGCAAAGATTATTGAATAAGACAAGTTAGAACGTTAACAGGTTACAGGGTTTGAACGTTAAAACTTTATAGCCTTTAAACCTTGAATTAACAGAGTAGGAAATTATGGCGAATCAACGGATTCGAATTAGATTAAAAGCGTTTGATCACAGACTGATTGACCAGTCTGCGCGTGAAATTGTTGAAACAGCAAAACGTACCGGTTCTGCAGTAAAGGGTCCTATTCCTTTACCAACGAAAAAGGAGCGTTTTACAATTCTGATTTCACCGCATGTAAACAAGGATGCGCGTGATCAATATGAAATTCGTACACACAAGCGACTGATGGATATTGTTAATCCAACAGACAAGACAGTGGATGCATTAATGAAACTGGACTTGGCAGCAGGCGTGGACGTTCAGATTAAATTGTATTGAGGTTGACGATGACTATTGGTGTTATAGGTCGCAAAGCGGGCATGACAAGAATCTTCACAGAAGAAGGTGCTTCCATTCCTGTGACTGTTATCGAAATTGAACCTAATCGTGTCACACAGGTGAAGTCGGGTGATACGGATGGTTATCGTGCTTTACAGGTAACAGTTGGTTCACGCCGCCCTTCACGAGTTACGAAGGCATTGGCAGGGCATTTTGCCAAGGCCGGTGTCGAGGCAGGACGTGGTTTATGGGAATTTCGTTTGAATGATGGTGAAGGCGAAGACATCAATGTTGGTTCTGAAATCAAGGTTGATATTTTTGAAGCCGGTCAGAAAGTTGATGTAAGAGGCACTTCAATCGGTAAAGGTTTTGCCGGTGTTATCAAGCGTTATAACTTCCATACACAGGATGCAACTCATGGTAACTCATTGTCGCATCGTGCTCCGGGATCAATTGGTCAAAACCAGACTCCGGGCCGTGTTTTCAAAGGCAAGAAAATGTGTGGACACATGGGTAATGAAAAAACATCTGTACAGAGCCTGGAAGTGGTTCGTGTAGATGCAGAACGTAATCTGCTTTTGGTAAAGGGTGCAGTTCCCGGATCCAAGGGTGGTGATGTGATTGTGCTTCCTTCAATCAAGGCGCGCAGTTAAGAGGATTAAGTCATGGAACTGGGTTTAACAAAAGAAAACGGCAAGGTATCTGGCAAGATCAGCGTATCGGATACAACGTTTGGTCGTGACTTTAATGAAACATTGATTCACCAGATTGTTGTTGCACATCTGGCCGGTGCCCGTGCAGGAACACATGCACAAAAGACACGCTCACAAGTAAGCGGTGGTGGTAAAAAGCCATTCCGTCAAAAAGGAACAGGCCGTGCACGTGCCGGTACCATCCGTAGCCCATTATGGCGCGGGGGAGGCAAGGCATTTGCTGCTGTGAAAGGTGATTATTCACAGAAAGTGAACAAGAAAATGTATCGCAGTGGTATGCGTTCCATTTTATCTGAACTGGTCAGACAGGAACGCCTGATAGTAGTGAAGGATTTTGATGCAGATTCACCCAAGACCAAGGACATGGTCAGCAAGCTGAATGCTCTGGGTCTGAATGACGTACTCGTTATCAGTGAGTCAGCCAGTGAGAACCTGCATCTGGCGACACGCAATTTGTCCAAAGTGGCAGTGTGTGATGTTGCAAGCGCCGATCCGGTCAGTCTGATTGGTTTTGAAAAGGTGCTGATGACAGAAGATGCAGTCAAGAAATTTGAGGAGGTTTTGGCATGAACCAGGAACGTCTGATGAAGGTAGTACTGGCACCTCATATTTCTGAAAAAAGTACAATCGTTGCTGATCGTAACAAGCAGTTTGTATTCAAGGTGATCGCGGATGCAACCAAGCCTGAGATTAAAAAGGCTGTTGAAATGATGTTTGATGTCAAGGTTGCAGGTGTACAGGTTATTAATATGCCAGCCAAAAGAAAACGTTTTGGTCAGGCTGAAGGTCAACGTTCAGGCTGGAAGAAAGCCTACGTTAAACTGCAGGACGGCCATGATATTGATTTCATGGGTGCCGAATAGAATAGTAAAGCAGGATAAGTGAACAGGTAATAGAGATGGCAATAGTAAAAGCAAAACCAACATCACCTGGACGCCGTGGCGTTATTCAGGTAGTTACTCCGGATCTCCATAAGGGAGCACCGCATACACCCCTGCTTGAAAAGAAATCACGCAATGGTGGTCGTAACAGCAATGGTCGTATTACTGTTCGTCATCAGGGTGGCGGTCATAAACAGCATTACCGTGTTATTGATTTCAAGCGTAATAAAGATGGTATTCCGGGCAAGGTAGAAAGAATCGAATACGATCCTAACCGAAGTGCACATATTGCATTGGTTCTTTATAAAGATGGTGAACGTCGCTACATCATTGCACCAAAGGGTATTAAGCAAGGCGCGAATGTGATGTCCGGTACAGAATCCCCCATCAAGCCAGGTAACTGCCTGCCTTTGAGAAATATACCGGTTGGTTCAGTTGTGCATTGTATTGAAATGAAGCCAGGCAAGGGTGCGCAGATAGCACGCAGTGCCGGTGCTTCAGTCCAGATAGTGGCACGTGAAGGTGACCATGCAACCCTGCGTTTGCGTTCAGGTGAACTGCGTAAGGTGGCGATTGATTGCCGTGCGACAATCGGGGAAGTAAGTAATTCAGAACATAATTTGCGTTCTTTGGGTAAGGCAGGTGCTACTCGCTGGCGCGGTGTACGTCCGACAGTCCGTGGTGTTGTTATGAACCCGGTTGATCACCCGCATGGTGGTGGTGAAGGTCGTACTTCAGGTGGTCGTCATCCGGTTTCTCCTTGGGGTATGCCAACCAAGGGTTACAAGACACGCAAGAACAAACGTACGAACAACATGATTGTTCGCAGACGTAAAGCGAAATAAGTGAGGTAAGTAGACGTGGCTCGTTCAGTTAAAAAAGGTCCATTTATAGACCAGCATCTGATGAAGAAAGTTGATGCAGCGGTGAGCAGTAATGATCGTCGTCCGATCAAGACCTGGTCGCGTCGCTCAACAGTTTTTCCTGAAATGATTGGTTTAACAATTGCTGTACATAACGGGAAACAACATGTGCCTGTTCTGATCTCGGAAAACATGATTGGACACAAGCTGGGTGAGTTCTCTCCAACCCGTACCTACAAGGGGCACACTGCGGACAAGAAGGTGAAGTAAGAGGATATCATGCAAACATTTGCAAAATTAAAATATGCACGCATTTCTCCACAAAAGGGGAGACTGGTTGCCGATCAGATTCGTGGTTTGCCAGTGGAAAATGCTCTGAACCTGCTGACATTCAGCAACAAGAAGGCGTCTGATCTTATCCAGAAAGTACTGGAATCTGCTATTGCCAATGCAGAGCATAACGAAGGTGCAGATATTGATGAATTAAAGGTTTCAGCCATTCAGGTGGATGAAGGTCCAACTTACAAGCGTTTGATGCCACGTGCCAAGGGACGTGCGGACAGGATCCTGAAAAGGACCAGTCATATAACAGTTACTGTTTCAGACGATTAAACAGGAAAAGATTAAGAGTAAACCGAGGTTATAATGGGACAAAAAGTACATCCAACAGGTATTCGTTTAGGCATTGTCAAAGACTGGTCTTCCAAGTGGTATGCGGACACCAAGGACTTTGCAGACATGCTTAACCTTGATCTGAATGTGCGTGATTTTCTGCGCAAGAAATTGTCACAGGCTTCGGTCAGTAGAATCCAGATTGAAAGACCTGCCAAGACTGCCCGTATTACCATTCATACTGCGCGTCCGGGAATCGTGATTGGCAAGAAGGGTGAGGATATTGAAAAACTGCGTGCTGAGTTGTCACAGAGAATGGGTATTCCTGTACACATTAATATTGAAGAAGTACGCAAGCCGGAACTGGATGCTCAACTGGTAGCAGAAAGTGTTGCACAACAGCTGGAGCGTCGCATCATGTTCCGTCGTGCTATGAAGCGTGCAGTAACCAATACCATGCGTCTGGGTGGTCAGGGTATCAAGATCAAGGTATCCGGTCGTCTGAACGGTGCAGAAATTGCACGCTCTGAATGGTACCGCGAAGGCCGTGTACCACTGCATACATTACGTGCAGATATTGATTATGGTTTTGCCGAAGCCAAGACAACCTACGGGATCATTGGCGTGAAGGTATGGATCTTCAAGGGTGAAGTATTTGATCGGGCTGAAAAAGAAGAAACGACTTCTTCTGAAACAGCGGCAGCCTGAGCAGGAGTAAAGAACAATGTTACAACCCAAGAAAACCAAATTCCGCAAGACACAGAAAGGTCGTAACCGTGGTCTGGCGCAATCTGGTAACAAAGTAAGTTTTGGTGAATATGGCCTGAAAGCAGTAGGGCGTGGTCGAATTACAGCACGTCAGATTGAAGCGGCACGTCGCGCAATGACACGTTATATCAAGCGTGGCGGGAAAATCTGGATTCGTATATTCCCGGACAAGCCAATTACCAAAAAGCCTATTGAAGTACGTATGGGTAAAGGTAAGGGTAATGTTGAATACTGGGTTTCACAGATTCAGCCAGGTCTTATGTTATATGAAATGGAAGGTGTATCTGAAGAAATTGCGCGTGAAGCGTTTAAACTGGCAGCAGCAAAACTGCCAATAGCTACAACCTTTGTTACTCGGACGGTGATGTAATGAAAGCAAGCGAGCTCAGAGAAAAGAATACCGAAGAACTGCAGCAAGAGCTGACAGGTCTTTTACGTGAACAGTTTAACCTGCGTATGCAAAGAGGTGTTGGACAGATGTCAAAGCCACACCAGATGAAACAGATACGTCGTGATATTGCACGTATCAAAACAGTAATTGAAGAAAAAACGGATAACGCATCATGAGTGAACAGACAGAAGTAAAACGTACTGTCGAAGGACGTGTTGTTAGCAACAAGATGGACAAGTCCATTACAGTACTGGTTGAACGCAGAGTACCGCATCCTGTTTATAAAAAGTATGTTCGTCGTTCAACAAAAATTCATGCACATGATGCAGCTAATGAATGTAATGAAGGTGATGTTGTCAGTATTGAACAATGTCGTCCAATTTCGAAGACTAAATCCTGGCGTCTTGTCAGTGTTATTGAAAAGGCCAGATAAGGTCGGGCTGTAGAGGAAAAGTACAATGATTCAGATGCAGACCACACTTGATGCAGCAGATAACAGCGGTGCACGTCGTTTGATGTGTATTAAAGTGCTTGGCGGTTCACATCGTCGTTATGCACGAGTAGGTGACGTTATCAAGGTAAGCGTGAAAGAAGCGATTCCGCGCGGCAAGGTCAAGAAGGGTGAGGTTTATAATGCTGTTGTTGTAAGAACACGCAAGGGTGTACGTCGCCCTGATGGTTCAGTCATTCGTTTTGACGGCAATGCAGCGGTTTTGCTTAACACCAATTTACAGCCAATTGGTACACGTATTTTTGGCCCGGTTACTCGTGAACTGCGTGGCGAGAAATTCATGAAGATTATTTCACTTGCACCGGAAGTGTTGTAGAGGTTACGAAATGAACAAGATACGTAAAGGTGATGAGGTCATTGTGATCACAGGTAAAGACAAGGGTAAGCAGGGCACAGTTCTGGGTATTCTTGACCGCGATCGCATTCTCGTTGAAAACATCAACATTGCCAAACGTCATACGAAGCCAAACCCTCAACAGGGTGTAGCTGGTGGTATTGTGGAAAAAGAAATGCCTCTGCATATGTCTAACATTGCGCTTTTTAACCCGGTAACCCAGAAGGGTGACAAGGTGGGTATCAAGACTCTGGAAGACGGTAGCAAGGTACGTTACTTCAAATCAAACGGTGAAGTGGTAGATAGCTAGGGTATTAGAAAATGAGCAGGCTTCAAGAATATTATCAGAACACAGTAGTTAAACAGCTTACAGAAAAGTTTAGCTACAAGAATGTTATGCAGGTACCTCGCATTACCAAGATCACGCTTAATATGGGTCTGGGTGAAGCTGTGACAGACAAAAAGATTGTCGAACATGCAGTTAGCGACATGGTCAAGATTGCAGGACAGAAACCGGTCGTGACTCATGCGCGCAAGTCGATTGCCGGCTTCAAGATTCGTGAAGGATGGCCAATTGGTTGCAAGGTAACCCTGCGCAGTGATCGTATGTATGAGTTTCTGGATCGCCTGATTTCAATTTCAATTCCACGTATTCGTGACTTCCGTGGTCTGAATGGCAAATCATTTGATGGTCGCGGCAACTACAGCATGGGTGTACGTGAGCAGATTATTTTCCCGGAGATTGATTTCGACAAGATCGACACTCTGCGTGGAATGGATATCACTATTACAACGACAGCAAGAACGAACGAAGAAGGCAAGGCACTGCTGGAAGCCTTCAATTTTCCATTCAAGGGTTGATAAGACTATGGCAAAGACTTCAATGATAAATCGTGATGTGAAACGCAAGAAAATGGTTGCAAGATTTGCCGCCAAGCGTGCAGCACTCAAGGCAAAACTGATTGATCCAAACATCAGTGATGAAGAACGTGAAGCAGCACGCATCAAGTTTCAGTCATTGCCGCGTGACTCAAGTCCAACACGAGTTCGTAATCGTTGTCGTATAACAGGTCGTCCACATGGCTACTATCGCAAATTTGGACTGTGCAGAAACAAATTACGTGAAGCTGCAATGCGCGGCGACATTCCAGGTCTGGTCAAGGCCAGCTGGTAATCAATAGAAAGGCTAGAACATTATGAGTATGAGTGACCCAATTGCCGATATGTTTACCCGCATCCGTAATGGACAAGCGGCCAAAAAGGTTGAGGTAAACATCCCTTCATCCAAGCTAAAGGCAGACATTGCTCGCCTGATGAAGGACGAGGGTTATATTTCCGACTTTTCCATAAAGGAAGAGGACGGCAAACCGGTATTAAAAGTAGTACTGAAATATTATCAAGGTAAGCCAGTAATCGACATGATTAAGCGTGCGAGTCGTCCAGGTCTGCGAGTTTACAAGGGCAATGATGAATTACCCAAGGTAAACGGTGGTCTTGGTATTGCGATTATTTCAACCTCAAAAGGGCTGATGTCAGATCGTGCTGCACGTGCTGCAGGTACTGGCGGTGAAGTCATCGGATATTTGGCTTAAAGGCGAGAATTATTTATGTCCAGAATAGCTAAAAACCCAATTGCAATTCCTTCCGGCGTAGAAGTTTCTATCAATGGTCAGGATGTGGCAGTAAAGGGTTCAAAAGGTAATTTGTCTCAGAATATTCATGATGCAGTTGAGATCATGAAGGAAGACAACGTATTGAAATTTGTGCCACGTGATAATGATGGCAAGCCAAATTGGGCAATGGCAGGCACCATGCGTGCGATTGTTAGCAATATGGTTACTGGTGTCAGTCAGGGTTTTGAAAGAAAGCTTGAGCTGGTTGGTGTTGGTTACCGTGCTCAGGCCAAGGGCAAGACACTGGAATTAACACTCGGTTTTTCACATCCGGTGAAATTCCCTGTGCCAGAAGGTATTACGATTGAAACACCAAGCCAGACTGAAATTCTGGTCAAGGGTGTGGACAAACAACTCGTAGGAGAGGTTTCCGCCAAGATTCGTGCATACCGTCCACCTGAACCTTATAAAGGCAAGGGTGTACGTTATTCGGATGAAGTGGTTGTTCGTAAGGAAGCCAAGAAGAAATAAGGTTCAGGTTAAACGATTATGAATAGTAAAAAATCAACTCGTATACGCCGCGGTCGCAAGTCTCGTGCCAGAATCAAGGAACAGACAACGCATCGCCTTTGTGTACATCGTACTCCGCGTCATATTTATGCGCAGGTCATTGATCCTTCTGGCTCACAGGTACTGGCCAGTTCTTCAACGCTTGATGCAGAAATCAGGAAAGCTGTTAAGAATTCAGGTAACAAGGATGCAGCTTCTGTAGTGGGTAAATTTATCGCCGAACGCGCCAAGGCAAAGGGTGTTACCCGTATTGCTTTTGATCGTTCCGGTTTCAGGTTTCATGGTCGTATCAAGGCATTAGCTGATGCGGCACGTGAAAACGGACTTGAATTTTAAAGGTTTGAGTAATGGCAAAATTTGATGCAGCTGTTGAAAATAGTGGTAGCGACTTACAGGAAAAACTGATTGGTGTCCGTCGTGTCGCCAAGGTAGTAAAAGGTGGTCGCCAGTTTGGTTTCTCTGCACTGACCGTAGTCGGTGATGGTGCAGGCAAGGTTGGTTTTGGTATGGGCAAGGCACGTGAAGTACCTGCCGCAATCCAGAAGGCAATGGAGCAGGCACGTCGTAACATGAAGTCTGTCAGCCTGACCAACAACACATTGCAATACCCTATTACTGCAACACACGGTGCAGCTAAAGTATTTATGCAACCGGCATCAGAAGGTACCGGTATTATTGCCGGTGGTGCCATGCGCGCTGTTTTTGAAGTAGTTGGTGTACACAACGTTCTGGCCAAGTGTATCGGTTCTACCAACCCGATTAACGTTGTACGTGCAACCATTAATGGTTTGGCTGAAATGACATCTCCTGATGATGTTGCTGCCAAACGTGGTAAAACTGTGAAGGAAATACTGGAGTAAACTCATGGCTTCAGGCAAAAAAATGATTAAAGTGACATTGGTAAAAAGTACCAATGGAAGACTGGCTTCTCACAAGGCATGCGTTGCCGGACTGGGTCTGCGCCGTATGCACCACACCGTTGAAGTTGAAGATACACCATGCACACGCGGTATGATTAATAAAGTGTCTTACATGGTGAAGACCGAGGACGTATAAAATGACAATGCGATTGAATACGATTAAATCTGCAGACGGTGCCAGAAAGCCAGGCAAACGTGTCGGACGTGGTATCGGTTCCGGTACTGGCAAGACCTGTGGACGTGGTCACAAGGGTCAGCATTCTCGTGCCGGCGGTTTTCACAAGGTTGGTTTCGAAGGTGGTCAGATGCCATTACAGCGTCGCCTGCCCAAGCGTGGTTTTGCTTCCACAACCAGTGCCGAAAAAGCAGAAATTCGTTTGCATGAATTAGCTATGGTAGAAGGTGATGTTGTTGATTTGCTGGCACTGAAAACAGCCAAAATAATCAATCATGACATCAAGCGTGCCAAGGTGATTGCATCAGGTGTTATCGAAAAGGCAGTGACTGTTCGCGGCCTTGGGGTAACCAAGGGAGCACGTGCTGCTATCGAAGCGGCTGGCGGCAAGATCGAGGAATAAGATAAATGGGAGCCTCCAAGTCAGCAGTTGCTGATATGTTGGGCAGCGGCAAGCTCGCAGAGCTGAAACGTCGACTGTTATTTGTATTGGGGGCTTTGCTGGTATACCGGATCGGAACGCATGTACCGGTACCCGGGATTGACCCAGCAGCATTGGCTGCATTGTACGAGCAGCAACGTGGCACGATTCTGGACATGTTTAACATGTTTTCAGGGGGTGCATTAGGACGCTTTGCCGTCTTTGCATTAGGTGTGATGCCTTACATTTCAGCATCCATCATTATGCAATTGTTGTCTTCAACTGTACCAACACTGGAACAGATGAAGAAAGAAGGCGAGTCCGGACGCAGAAAGATTACACAGTACACGCGCTACGGCACGGTGGTACTGGCCACTTTCCAGTCAATGGGTATTGCGTTGGCACTGGAAAGCCAAATGGCACCGGGTAATATTCCGGTTGTCATGGAACCGGGATTTATATTCCGTTTCACAGCGGTAACAACACTGGTTACCGGCACCATGTTCCTGATGTGGTTAGGGGAACAGGTGACAGAGCGTGGTATCGGTAACGGTATTTCGCTGATTATTTTTGCCGGTATCGTTGCAGGATTACCTGCGGCTATCGGCGGTACACTCGAACTGGTGCGTACCGGCGAGATTCATACCTTGATGGTATTGATTCTGTTTGCACTGGCTCTGGCAGTGACCGCATTTGTTATTTTTGTTGAACGCGGGCAACGGCGTATTACCGTTAACTATGCCAAGCGTCAGCAAGGGCGCAAGATGTATGCAGGGCAGACCAGTCATCTGCCGCTGAAACTGAACATGGCAGGTGTAATACCGCCGATTTTTGCGTCCAGTATTATTCTGTTCCCGGCAACATTGGGTAGCTGGTTTGGACAGACTGAAGGATTAGGGTGGTTAAGTGATATCGCAACAACACTTTCACCCGGGCAACCGCTATATGTCATTTTTTATGCGATTGCGATTATATTTTTCTGCTTTTTTTATACCGCCTTGGTATTTAATCCCAAGGATACAGCAGATAACCTGAAAAAATCAGGTGCGATAATTCCGGGTATGCGTCCGGGTGAACAGACAGCACGCTATATTGACAGCGTCATGTCGCGGTTGACCCTGATAGGCGCAGGCTATATTACAGCCGTGTGTCTGCTACCGGAGTTTTTGATCCTGAACTGGAACGTTCCGTTCTATTTTGGCGGAACCTCACTGCTGATTATCGTGGTGGTGGTCATGGACTTTATGGCCCAGATGCAGACACATTTGATGAGCCACCAATATGAGGGGCTGATGAAAAAGGCCAATCTCAAGGGATATGGCGGTACCGGGATGCTTCGTTAGTCGAGGCGGACGTTAGGAGTAAAGAGCGATGAAAGTAAGAGCTTCAGTCAAGAAATTGTGCAGAAATTGCAAAATTATCCGTCGCCACGGTGTGGTACGGGTGATTTGTAAGGAAAAGCGCCATAAACAGCGTCAGGGCTAAGGCTCACAGGCGTGGTTTTTGGGTGTTTTTTAGGGTATAATCTGCTGTTTTGTATAAACAGCTAACTTATTGATTTTTATAGGAGTCCAGGTGCATGGCGCGAATTGCCGGTATCAATATTCCAGATAATAAACATGCAGTAATTGCCTTGACGGCAATTTATGGCATTGGGCGTACACGCGCGCAGGATATCTGTAAAGGAGCGGGCATTGCCCCGACCACCAAGATTAAGGATCTGACCGAAGCCGAGGTTGAGGCTTTGCGTACAGAAACTGGCAAATACACCCTTGAAGGTGATTTGCGCAGAGAAGTTTCAATGAACATCAAGCGTCTGATGGACCTTGGTACATACCGCGGTATTCGTCATCGCCGTGGTTTGCCATTAAGAGGTCAACGCACACGCACTAACGCACGGACACGTAAAGGTCCACGCAAAGCAATCAAGAAATAAGCGGATTAGTTAATTATGGCCAAACCAGCAGCAAGCAGAACACGTAAACGCGTTAAAAAGAATGTCGTTGACGGTGTCGCACACATTCATGCTTCATTTAATAACACAATCATTACTATCACTGATCGTCAGGGCAATGCACTAGCTTGGGCAACATCAGGTGGTTCCGGTTTCCGCGGTTCACGCAAGAGTACACCTTTTGCCGCACAGGTTGCTGCTGAAAAGGCAGGTGCCGTTGCACAGGAATTTGGAATGAAAAACCTGGACGTGATGGTGAAAGGTCCGGGTCCGGGTCGTGAATCTGCCGTACGTGCATTGCACGCCAGAGGATTCAAGATTACTAACATTAAAGATGTGACACCGATTCCACACAATGGATGTCGGCCACCCAAGAAACGTCGCGTTTAATTTTCGGAGATAGAAAGTTGGCTAGATACATAGGTTCAAAATGTCGCTTGTGTCGCCGTGAGGGTGAAAAGCTCTTCCTCAAGGGTGAAAAGTGTTACACAGGTAAATGCGCAATGGAAAACCGTGCGTTCCCTCCTGGTCAGCATGGTCAGAGACGTACTCGTTTATCAGACTATGCATTGCAGTTACGTGAAAAACAGAAACTGCGCAGGATTTACGGCGTACTGGAAAAACAGTTCCGTCTTTACTACAAGGAAGCGGATCGTCAAAAGGGTTCAACCGGTGAAAACCTGTTACGCCTGCTGGAGTCACGCATTGATAATGTTGTCTATCGTATGGGTTTTGGTTCATCACGTAACGAAGCCCGCCAACTGGTAAGACACAAGGCAATTACAGTAAATGGTGCCATCGTTACCATTCCTTCCTATCAGGTTAAACCAAGTGATGTTGTTGCACTGGCTGATGGAGCAAAAGAGCAATTACGTGCCAAGTCTGCACTTGAACTTGCACAACAGCGCGGCGTAGCCGATTGGCTGGATGTTAACGTCAATCAAATGCAGGGTACTTACAAGGCTCATCCGGAAAGAAGTGAATTACCGGCTGAGATCAATGAACATCTTGTAGTTGAGCTTTACTCCAAATAAGTAGAGAACTAAAGAGGGCATTTAGCACATGGGTTCAGTCACTGAATTTTTAAAACCACGTCTTGTTGAAGTTAAGACAATCAGCAACACACATGCCAGAGTCGTTCTGGAACCACTGGAACGTGGTTTTGGTCATACACTGGGTAATGCACTGCGTCGTATTCTCCTGTCTTCCATGTCAGGATGCGCGGTAACAGAAGTTGAGATCAATGGCGTTCTTCATGAATACACCACGATTGAAGGTGTACAGGAAGACGTTGTTGAAATCATGTTGAACCTGAAACAACTGGCTATCATCATGCATGAACGTGATGAAGCAATTGTGACACTGAAGAAATCAGGCCCGGGTGCGGTTACAGCGGGTGATATCGAACAGTCACATGACATTGAAATTGTTAATCCTGATCTGGTCATCGCTACCCTGAACGGTTCCGGTGAACTAAGCATGACCCTGAAGATTGAAAAGGGTCGTGGTTATCAGCCAGCCAATACACGTTACGATGCGGAAGACGGTGATCGCCCAATTGGCAAGCTGAGACTGGATGCTTCATTCAGCCCGGTACATCGTGTTGCCTACAACGTGGAAAGTGCCCGTGTTGAACAACGCACCAATCTGGACAAGCTGATTATTGATCTGGAAACAAACGGAACCATCGACCCTGAAAATGCAATTCGCCAGTCAGCGACTATCCTTCAGCGTCAGTTATCCGTATTTGTAGACCTTGAAGCAGAAGAAAAACACGAAGAAGTGAAGAAAGAAGAAGACATCGATCCAATTCTCCTGCGCCCTGTTGACGATCTGGAACTGACTGTCCGTTCTGCCAACTGCCTCAAGGCAGAAAGTATTTATTACATTGGTGACCTTATCCAGAAGACCGAGGTTGAATTACTCAAGACCCCGAATCTGGGCAAAAAGTCACTGACCGAAATCAAAGACGTTCTCGCTTCACGCGGACTTTCACTGGGTATGCGCCTGGATAACTGGCCGCCGGCAAGTCTGATGAATCGTGAAAGAGAATCAGCATAAGAGCTGTTTTAGCAGGTAACCAAAATGCGTCATCGTAAGAGTGGAAGACAATTAAATCGTAACAGCAGTCACCGCAAGGCTATGTTTAAAAACATGGCGGCATCGCTGTTGCAACATGAAGTGATCAAGACAACCCTGCCAAAGGCAAAGGAACTGCGTCGTGTAGTCGAGCCTTTGATTACCATGGCCAAGGATGACAATGTATCACGTCGCCGTCTGGCATTTTCTAGACTGCGTGATCGTGACACAGTGACCAAGCTGTTTAACGAACTGGCACCACGTTACAAGGAACGTCCTGGTGGTTATACAAGAATCCTGAAATGTGGTTTTCGTGTCGGCGACAAGGCACCGATGGCGATAGTTGAACTCGTCGATCGTCCACAAATCGAGGAAGATGTATTAGAAGAAGCTGCAACCGCAGAATAAACTTCCGTAATCCTCCATATTGATAAAGCCGGCTCTCGCCGGCTTTTTTGTGCGTATAACACGTGAATTTATCCCCTTCCCACAAGGGGAGGACTATAATCCAATGATGATTATTCTCTTCACAGACTTCGGCCTGCAAGGCCCCTACATCGGTCAAATGAAGGCGGTACTCGCCAAGTGGGCGCCAGATACCCCAGTCATCGATCTGTTTACTGATGTACCTGCATTCAATGCAAAGGCCGGTGCATATTTGTTGTCTGCCTATTGCAGGGAGTTTCCGGAAGGCTCAGTGTTTTTGTCGGTTGTTGATCCTGGTGTCGGCAGTGATCGCGATGCGGTGGTGTTACAGGCAGATGGCCGCTGGTTTGTTGGACCGGACAATGGTTTGTTCAATGTGGTTGCGATGCGTGCCTCCCGATCTCAATGGTGGAATATTACATGGCAGCCGGAAAGGTTGTCCGGTTCATTTCATGGTCGTGATTTGTTTGCACCGGTAGCGGCAATGATTGCACGTGGTGATGATGTGCCGGGTGAAAAACGGAGTGAACAAAATAAAAATGATTTGCCGGAAGACTTAAATGAAATTATTTATGTTGATCATTTTGGTAATGTGATGACTGGCTTGCGTGCAAGCAAATTAACAAAAGATAAAATGATTGTAATAAAAAATCACAAACTCGGGTTTGCAAGAACCTTTTCTGAAGTAAAAAGTGGTGAAGCTTTCTGGTATGAAAATGCAAACGGACTGGTTGAAATTGCAGTGAATAAAGGACGGGCAAATGAGGCATTGGGTCTGGTCATCGGAGATGCATTCAATATCATCTAACCTATTGATATATAATAAAAAAGCCGGTCATTTGACCGGCTTTTTTATTATCAGGTTAAATGGTTTTTAAACCATGTCTTTCAATGCTTTCAAAGGACGAACCTTTACAACATTGCGGGCAGGTTTTGCTTTGAATGTTGTTTCTTCACCAGTGAAAGGATTAATACCTTTACGTGCCTTTGTAGCAGGCTTGTTTTGAACAACAATTTTCATCAGACCTGGAACAGTAAATTGTTTTGGTCCCCGATTACTTAAATCGCGCTCAATCAAATCTGCAAGTTCATCAAAGACAGCAGTAACGTCTTTCTTGGTCAGTTCTGTTCTTTCAGCAATTTCTGAAATAATTTGTGACTTAGTGGCTGGTTTTTTTGCGGCCATTATTTACTCCTGTATATGTTAGTGTTATGTGAGTATTCGGCTTTTTATATGCACCCTTGCAGGTACGTTTAAAATTCTTGTAATTCGTTTGCAACTACCCTCAGGTGCTATTTTGAACATTGTGAACAAAAGGTCAAGTACATTTTACAGCTTATTTACAGTGTTTCAGCGATTTTTTGAGTTTTTCAATCTGTAGTATTGCAGTAATACATTTCACTAAGTGCCCGACATTAAAAACAAAAATGATTATTTGACACTATAAAAACAGGCATTTTTGACGCATTAAATTAATTTAAATTTTTTGTTTTATTTTGTCGAATACGCCATGGAAGCTTGATTTTCAGTCGTTAATTAGCATTTTTTAATACAGGCTTGAGGAATTGGCCGGTATACGAGCCCTTGCATTGGGCGACTTCTTCAGGCGTGCCGGTGGCAATAATTTCTCCACCCTTATCACCGCCTTCTGGTCCAAGGTCAATAATCCAGTCAGCCGTCTTGATGACATCCAGGTTATGTTCAATCACGATAATGGTGTTGCCATGATCACGTAAACGATGCAGGACAACCAGCAGGTGATCAATATCGTGAAAGTGCAAACCGGTGGTGGGTTCATCAAGAATGTAGAGCGTGCGCCCGGTATCACGTTTGGACAGTTCACGTGACAGTTTCACACGTTGTGCTTCACCGCCTGACAAGGTGGTTGCATTTTGACCCAGACGAACATAGGAAAGGCCAACGTCAATCAAGGTATCCAGCTTGCGTGCCACGGTCGGGATGTTACGGAAGAATTCACCTGCATCTTCTACGGTCATATCCAGTACTTCATGGATGTTCTTACCCTTGTAACGGATATCAAGTGTCTCACGGTTATAGCGCTTGCCCTTGCAGACATCGCATGGCACGTAGATATCGGGCAGAAAGTGCATTTCTACCTTGATAACACCATCGCCCTGACAGGCCTCACAGCGGCCTCCCTTGACGTTGAAACTGAAGCGCCCGGGAGTGTAGCCGCGTGCGCGTGCCTCGGGTGTGTTGGCAAACAGCTCGCGTATAGGGGTAAACAGACCGGTATAGGTGGCCGGATTTGATCGCGGTGTGCGACCAATCGGGCTTTGGTCGATATCAATGACTTTATCGAACAAATGGAAGCCGGAAATTTCATCGCAGGGAGCCGGTTCCTCGCTACTGCCATTGAGGTGTCTTGCTGCCTGTCGGTAAAGGGTATCAATAGTCAGGGTGGATTTTCCCGAACCGGAAACGCCGGTAATGCATATCATGAGTCCGGCCGGAATCGTGATATCGACATGTTTGAGATTATTGCCGTGCGCACCCTTGATGCGAAGGCAACGATCTTCCTGAACCGGTGTGCGCACTGTCGGTACAGGAATGGATTTGCGGCCGGACAAGTATTGACCGGTCAGTGATTTTTCATTGGCCAGAATTTCATCAGGTATCCCTTCGGCCACAATTTCGCCGCCATGCACACCGGCACCGGGGCCAATGTCGACCACATAGTCGGCTTCACGAATGGCTTCTTCATCATGTTCGACCACAATCACGGTATTGCCCAGATCACGTAAACGAAACAGGGTGTCTAGCAGACGCCGATTGTCTCGTGGGTGCAGACCAATTGAAGGTTCATCCAGAACATACATTACCCCAACCAGCCCGGCACCAATCTGGCTGGCGAGCCGGATACGTTGTGCCTCACCACCGGACAGGGTATCTGCCTTGCGTTCCAGTGACAGGTATTCCAGTCCAACATTGACCAGAAAGCCAAGTCGCTCACGCAGTTCCTTGACGATCTTGATGGCGATTTCATTACGCCAGCCAGGCAAGGTCAGGTGTTCAAAAAAATCGAGTGCCTTGCCGACCGGTAGTTGCGTGATCTCGGGCAAGGTTTGTTCTGCCACATAGACATGACGTGCGGCGCGCATCAGACGTGCACCATTACATGACGGGCAAGTCTGGACGCTCAGGTTCTTGGCCAGTTCTTCACGCACAACATTGGAATCGGTTTCCCGATAACGGCGTTCCATATTGCGGATAATGCCTTCAAAACTGTGACGGCGCTTGGTTTTGCCACTTTCTGCCAGATAGATAAATTCAATTTCCTGTTCACCACTGCCATATAACAGAATGTTTTTAATATCATCAGATAAATCTTCAAACGGGGTATCGAGATCAAATTTGTAATGGTGCGCCAATGATGAAATTAACTGGAAATACCAGGTATTGCGTCGATCCCAGCCGCGCACCGCACCACCGGGCAGGCTCAGTTCCGGATGGCGTACCACCCGTTCCGGATCAAAAAACTGTTTTACACCCAGACCGTCACACTCAGGGCAG
This sequence comes from Gammaproteobacteria bacterium, assembly GCA_029882995.1. Taxonomy (GTDB): domain Bacteria; phylum Pseudomonadota; class Gammaproteobacteria; order DAOVJZ01; family DAOVJZ01; genus DAOVJZ01. Next base: position 17,290 of record JAOUJV010000010.1, read on the forward strand.
GCACCGGCAGGATTGTTAAAGGAGAAAATGCGTGGCTCCAGTTCCTGAATACTGTATCCACATTCAGAACAGGCAAAGCGTGCCGAGAAGACCAGTTCTTCCTTGTCAGGATCATCCATAAAGACAGCGCGTGCAATCCCATCAGATAAATCAATGGTGGTTTCAAAAGATTCAGCCAGTCGTTGTTTGATATCAGGACGTACTTTAAATCGATCTACGACTGCCTCAATGGTATGTTTCTTACGTAGATCCAGCTCCGGCAGTTCATCGAGTTCAATGATTTCTCCATCAATGCGTGCCCGGATATAACCCTGACTACGCAATTCTTCCAGAATCTTGATGTGTTCACCTTTACGTTCGGTGACAACCGGTGCGAGCAGCATCATGCGACTGTCTTCCGGCAGGGCAAGCACCGTATCAACCATTTGGCTGACTGTTTGGGCTTCCAGCACCGTGTTGTGATCAGGACAGCGTGGTTCACCGGCACGTGCAAACAGCAAACGCAAATAGTCATAGATTTCGGTAATGGTGCCAACCGTGGAGCGAGGGTTGTGCGATGTTGCCTTTTGTTCAATCGAGATGGCCGGCGACAAACCTTCAATGGTATCGACATCCGGTTTTTCCATAACGGATAAAAACTGACGAGCATAGGCCGAAAGTGATTCGACATAGCGACGCTGGCCTTCGGCATAGATGGTATCGAAAGCGAGTGATGATTTGCCGGAACCCGACAAACCGGTGATTACGATCATTTTATCGCGCGGCAGATCAAGATTAATGGCTTTCAGGTTGTGGGTACGCGCCCCACGAATGCGGATACTACTCATAATTTTTCCGGCCCAGACTAAACCTGTTAATATACGTTGATACCGACCCCGGAAGCAAAAGAACTTCATATTATTGATGAGAGCCTGTATATCGTGAATCCTGCCCGAAGTGACTCCTTTTCCATGACAGCAAGCGAAAAACGTACAGCGGTGTCGCTATCAAGCGTTTATGCCATGCGTATGCTGGGGTTATTCATGATCCTGCCGGTATTCTCACTCTATGCCGATCATCTGGAAGGCAATACACCGTTACTGATAGGAATGGCGATCGGTATATACGGATTGAGTCAGGCGTTACTGCAAATTCCGTTTGGGCTGGCATCAGATCGTCTGGGACGCAAGCCGGTCATTATTTTTGGTTTATTGTTGTTTGTGGCAGGCAGTGTGATCGCTGCGATGTCGGAATCCATTTATGGTGTCATCATTGGTCGTGCCATACAGGGCAGTGGGGCAATTGCTGCTGCGGTGATGGCGCTGGCTGCTGATCTTTCACGTGAAGAACAACGCACCAAGGTCATGGCCATGATTGGCATGAGTATTGGAATGGCATTTGCACTGGCGCTGTTGCTGGGTCCTTTATTGAATAGCTGGATTGGTGTGCCGGGTATTTTCTGGTTAACGGCAGTGCTCGCAAGTATTTCGATCATTATTATCAAATTTGCGGTACCAACAGCAGTGCATTCCAGAGTGCATCGTGATGCCCAGCCGGTAGTTGATCAACTCAGTAGTGTGATGACAGATCCGCAGTTGTTACGTCTGGATGCCGGTATTTTTATACTGCATGTTATTTTGACAGCCACGTTTGTAGTGTTGCCGCTGGCACTACGCGATTACAGTGGACTGGATGCAATGCATCACTGGCAGGTTTATTTACCGGCATTGATCCTGTCTGTTGCCGGCATGATCCCGTTTATTATTCTGGCGGAAAAACATCGCAGAATGAAACAGGTGTTTGTGGGCGCCATTGTTGTGCTGGCCTTCTCGGAAATCGGATTGCGACTTTTTTATGAATCACTGACCGGATTGTTTATTACCATTTTTGTTTTTTTTCTGGCGTTTAATTTGCTTGAGGCAACATTGCCATCACTGGTTTCCAAAATTGCACCGCCTGACAAGAAAGGCAGTGCAATGGGGATGTATTCCAGCTCACAGTTTTTTGGTGCCTTTGTCGGAGGCGTGACCGGTGGCTGGTTATATGGTCAATACGGGGTAGAAGGCGTGTTTTCCTTTTCAGCCTCTATCGCGGCCTTATGGGTTGTAATTGCAAGCAGTATGCGAAGTCCGCGTTACCTGATAACCCGTTTAATTAATATTGGCAATGTTTCAGAAGAAGAGGCAAAGCGTTTAACACTTCAAATGACCAAAGTTACCGGAGTTGCTGAAGTCACAATTATTCTTGAAGAAGGTGTGGCGTATTTGAAAGTGGATAAGCATGCATTGGATGAGGAGGCATTGAACAAATTTTCATCTTTAAACTCCTTAAACGATTGATGACTGCGTTGAAAAGAAATTCAAAAAATGCTCATTTACTGTTTGTAAACTCCGCTTTTTTTATTTCTTTCCGCCTTGTCCTCAATCGTTTGAGGAGTTTAAAGGGCTGTTATTAGGTATCCCATTAATATCATTCTCTAACAGTTTGATTTTTATATTTATGACAACATAGAGAAATAAAAGCTACCGTTGTTTGATTTCCATTGATATGATTGTCCTCGCAATTGGTCATACAATTGTTTAACAATAAAGCACCATATACGTATACATAAACGACAAAATAAAATCGGAGATAAGAAAATGGCGAGAGGCGTAAACAAGGTAATCCTGGTAGGAAATTTAGGCAAAGATCCGGAAGTGCGTTATATGCCAAGCGGCGGCGCAGTGACAAACGTTACCTTGGCAACCAGTGAACAGTGGAAAGACAAACAATCCGGAGAGAAACGGGAAAACACCGAATGGCATCGTATTGTGTTTTTTGGTCGTCTGGCGGAGATTGCTGGCGAATACCTGAAAAAAGGTTCACAAATTTATGTAGAAGGTCGTTTGCAAACACGCAAGTGGCAGGGGCAGGATGGTCAGGATCGTTACACAACAGAAATCGTGGCCAATGAAATGCAAATGCTTGGTGGTCGTAGCGGAGCAGGTGGCAGTTATTCAAATGATATGCCGGAAAGTGAAGGTTCAATGAGTAAGGAACCTGCAATGGCCAGTGCAGATGATTTTGATGACGATATCCCGTTCTAAAATGGAACTTCCATATATGTAAGCATATATAGAGAGCAAGAAAACAAAAACCCCTGTTGATACCAGCAGGGGTTTTTGTTTTATAGACTACACTTTTTTCATGTCAGCTATTTACAAAGACAAGCAAATCTTTTCGTGGGCCTTGTATGACTGGGCTAATTCAGCCTATGCCACGGTTGTGATTGCCGGTTTCTTTCCGGTATTTTTCAAGGAGTACTGGAGTACCGGTGTTGATACGGGCACCAGCACTTTTTATCTTGGATTAAGTAATTCGGTTTCCAGTTTGATCATTGTGTTGCTTGCACCTTTGTTAGGTGCAATTGCCGATCAAGCAGGTGCACGCAAAGGTTTTCTTTTGTTTTTTGCAGCACTGGGTATGGTGATGTGTGGCTCACTCTATTTTGTGCAAAGTGGCCAATGGCAATTGGCGGTGTTGCTTTATATTGTTGCCAGTATTGGATTCATGGGCGGTAATATTTTTTATGATGCACTGATTACTGTGGTAACAAAGAATGAAAATATGGACAGGGTATCGGCACTGGGTTTTTCATTAGGTTATCTGGGTGGCGGTATCTTGTTTTCCATTAATATATTAATGGTGTTGTACCCGGAAACGTTTGGTCTTGCTGACAGTTCTGAAGCGATACGGCTGTCCTTTATTATGGTAGCTTTCTGGTGGATGGTTTTTTCGTTACCATTATTTCTTTTTGTGAAAGAAACAAAAAATAATAACTACAAAAGAAAGTCTGTTGTTTCTTCCATTATTAAAGGTGTTCATCAATTAACCGGCACCTTCCACCATGTACGTCGTCTGCGAGTGGTTTTTCTTTTTTTGCTGGCCTACTGGTTATATATCGATGGTGTTGACACCATCATCCGGATGGCGGTGGATTATGGAATGGCGCTGGGTTTCCCGGCACAAACACTCATGGTGGCATTACTGATCACACAGTTTGTCGGTTTTCCAGCGGCATTGCTGTTTGGCAAACTTGGTGAAACATGGGGAACAAAAAAAGGAATCTTTCTGGCCATCTTTATTTATATGGGTGTGACCACTTATGGCTATTTTATGGATCAGGTGTATGAGTTTTATGTGCTGGCCGTTGTCATCGGTTTGGTACAAGGTGGTGTGCAGTCATTAAGTCGTTCTTTCTATGCACGCATCATTCCGGCTAATAAATCAGCCGAGTTTTTTGGTTTCTATAACATGCTGGGCAAGTTTGCTGCTGTGCTGGGACCAGTCATGATGGGTTGGGTCAGTATGGCTACCGGTGAGCCGCGACTTTCAATTTTGTCCCTGCTTATATTGTTCGGTTTTGGTGCGCTTTTGCTTTATTTTGTTAATGAAGAAGAAGGTGTTCGTCAGGCTCAATTTTTACAAGACTAGAGTTTTACTAAATATAACTCATTGTTTTATATGGTGAACAGTAATACTCCCGTGTTAAATATACCCTGATTTTTAAAGGTTCTCTCGGTTTTACCGATTATATAAGGACATCGATATTTAATGTCTGGTAGTCAGACATTAAATCAATAATCAAGTGAAAGGCGAGGTATGAAAATGTTCATTCGCGTAATCAATATATTGTTTCTGGTATTCACAGTTTCATTTGCCAATGCAGCAGACAAGCTATCACCAACAACAGTGACCGGCGCCAGAACAGTGACAGCAGCAGAGGCAAAAGCATTATTTGACAAGGGAGTCCTGTTTATCGATGTTCGTGCGGACACAGAATGGGAAGCAGGGCGTATTCCTGGTGCAGTACACATTGAGCTCAAAAAAGTCTTTTCAAAAGAAACGCTTTCAAAAGAGACCAAAGCCAATGAGCCAGTAGTGATTTACTGTAATGGTCCAAAGTGTTTACGTAGCTCAGAGGCATCCCAAAAGGCGGTTAAATGGGGCTTTACCAAAGTCAATTATTTTCGTGATGGCTTTCCTGCCTGGGAATCTGCCGGTTATCCGATAGAGTAAACAGCACAGGCCAGCATAAAACTGTCTTCTGTTGCCAGAGAACTCAAGAAGCTGGTGGGAAGTTTCAAAATATAGATTCATCATCTGGCACTAAATATAAAAAACCCGGTTATTTCCTGACCGGGTTTTTTTATTTACCGCTTTTCCCTTCATATATGCATATCCCGTATTGATTGCATGTATAAAAATTCCTCATTGGTACGATCTTATATAAAGTCATCATGCATTGCTAAATAGGCAAAATAATTACGGTTTAATTACACTAAATTTATTATGGATTAATAAATCGCTATCTAGGCAAAGGACATATCATATGCAGAGTTTATCAAGATATTTTCTGGTAGTGATATTGTTGCTACTGGGTGCTTGTGATGGGACTACTCATTCAGAGATAACAGTCGATCCTGTCAAACAAACCGCAGCCCAAGGTGGTGATGAAAAAATAATATTGAGATTCGGTTTTGATGTGCGGTCAGGGGCGATAGAAGATGCACGCCAGTATGCTCCGTTTCTAAAATATCTTGAAAAGACGACCGGCTATCAATTCAAGCTCCATTTGAATCCGGATAATACAGAACTGTCAGATGATCTGGGTAATGGTATTGTCGATCTTGCTGCGGTAGGTGCAGTCAGCTTTATAAAGGCGGAAAGAAAATATGCTGTGATCTGTCTGGTAAGAGGAATTAATTTACAGGGAAGATCAGAGTACCGCTCATTTATGATTGCTCATCCTGCAAGTGATATCAGGGGTATAAAGGATGTACGTGGAAAAAGAATGGTATTCGGGAATACATCATCCACACAGGGGTATTTACTGCCGCGCATAGAACTGATGAATAACGGAATCAGACTGAAAGACCTGAAGAGCTATATACATACAGGATCACATCATCAATGTGCTGAGGAAGTAATTTCCGGCAGACATGATGTATGTGGTATGCAGGATACGCTGGCGGATGTTCTTGAAAAAAAGGGTAAGGTTCGCATTATCCACCGATCCGATTACGTGCCATCCAGCGGTATTGCAATAAACAAAAATGTACCAGAGCACATAAGAGAAAAAATAAAACAGGCGTTACTGGATTTCCAGCCAACAGGTCGTGATGCCAGTGATCTCTATAACTGGCATAAAACGGAAATGCCAAACGGTTTTACTCATTCAAACAAACATGATTTCAATCAGCTAAAAGAATTGCTCGAATTGATTCAGTAGCTCAGGATGCAATGTAATGACGTTGAACAATAAAATAATGGCACTTGTTGTATCTCTGGTATTGTTTCTGGGAGGGACAACAATAGGTATTTATAACTATTTTGCAGATAATTCGATCCGGTCATTACACAATAACTGGACTGGGTTGATATCACAAACAATTGCAGAGAGTACAGCCACTCACATTGTGAATAGAAATATTTTACACCTCAATCGAATTTTGAAACCAATTGTTTCTGGACATGATGAAATTGAATATGCATTTGTGGTGGATTTTGAAGGTAATATTATTTCATATACATTTGCCAAATCAAGACTGCCATTTTTTATTGATCTGGTGAAAGATGAAAATAAGTCAGTATCTAGAAAAATCAGGTTCAACAACAAGGAGGTTGTGGATTATTCATACCAGCTGGTAGAGGGTCTCCCTGCCCGGATCCATGTTGGTGTAAATAACTCCATCATTATAAAAGCAGAAACAGATCTTATTCATAATATTTTGACGGTTTATTTTATTGTCGCTGTCATATTTATACTGATTTCATATGTTGTAGGTAATCATATTACAAAACCTGTAACCAGTATTATTGAACAAATGAATACAATTTCAATGAACAAAGGTGGTGGAAAACTGGAGGTTAGGACAAAGGATAAATATCTAGTAAATCTGATATCTGCTTTTAACAAAATGATAGAGCGACGCATTAGAAGTGAGCAGGAGTTGCGCGTCAATGAGGAAAATACGCGGCTATTACTAAATCATATTGGTGAGGCAGTATATGGTATTGATTTGAATGGAAACTGCACTTTTGCCAATCCGGCTTGTGCCAGAATGCTTGGATACAATAATTCATTAAAATTGATTGGAAAAAACATGCACAGGTTAATACACCATCACCGGGAGGATGGAACCGAGTTGCCAGAAGAAGAATGCAACATTTATAAGGCACATCGGGAAGGCACAAGTACACATATAGAAAATGAAGTATTCTGGAAAAATGATGGCAGTTATTTTTATGTAGAATACTGGTCTGATCCACTTTACCGGGAAGGTGATGTAATCGGTTCAGTTATTTCATTTATAGATATTACAGATCGAATAAGAGCGCATAAGGCACTGGAAAAAAGTCGGCAGGGTCTGGCAGAGGCTCAGAAAATTTCCGATATGGGGAATTGGGAATGGAATATATGTACTGGCGAGCTGTCCTGGTCTGATCATATATTTCGTATTTTTGGTTTTGAACCGGGGGAATTCCAGCCTACCTATGAACGGTTTATTCAATGTGTACATCCTGAAGACAGGGAACTGGTGGCAAGCAAGGTAGAAAATGCACTTGAGGATCATAAGGATTATGAGGTTGAGCATCGTATTATTCTTCCGGATAACTCTGTACGTATTGTATATGAAATAGGAAAGACTTATTTGGAAGATGGTGAGCCGGTCAGGATGATTGGGACAGTTCAGGATATTACGATAAGACAAGAGATGACTTCAAAAATGTCAATGCTATCAAGCGCACTGGAACAATCGGCTGATATTGTACTGATTACTGATAACAGGGGAATTATTGAATATGTTAATCCGGCATTTGAATCTATTACCGGGTTTAGCAGGGAAGATGCCATAGGACATACAGCAGCACTACTTAACTCCGGCAAGATGGATAAGGAGTTTTATAAAAGATTATGGGGGACAATTTCTTCAGGCAAGGTATTCACTGATATTTTTGCTAACAAAACAAAAGACGGAACTATTTTCTATGAAGAAAAAACCATTACACCGCTTAAGGACGCCAGAGGTAATATTATTAACTATATTTCTACCGGCAAGGATATTTCGGAGCGTATAGAAACACAGGAACGTCTCCGTCATATGGCACACCATGATGCCTTGACGGGTTTACCAAACCGTACCTTGCTTATGGACAGACTGGAACAGGCAACTTCAAGAGCCCGTTGGCATAACAGGATAGTTGGCGTCATGTTTCTTGATCTGGATCGATTCAAGACAATTAACGATACACTGGGTCATGATGTTGGTGATACCCTGTTAAAGGAAATTTCATCACGTTTATTACAGTGTGTCCGTGATGGTGATACAGTCGCCAGACTGGGTGGCGATGAATTTGCCATTATTCTTAATGATATGGCTTCGGAAGAGGATGTATCACCTTTTGCACAGAAAATTATTCAGGAATTAAATACTCCATTTCTAATTCATGAACATGAATTATTTATAACAACCAGTATTGGTATCTGTGTTTATCCGGAAGACGGGGAAGATGCAAAAATTTTGCTTAAAAAAGCAGATACTGCCATGTATCGTGCCAAGAATATGGGACGTAATAATTACCAGTATTTTACGAGTGAAGATAATATCAAGGCAATTGAGCGATTAAAACTGGAAAATGATTTGAGACGTGCGCTCGAGCGTGATGAGTTCAGACTGCATTTTCAGCCGCAACTGGATTTACATGAAGGCAAACTTGCCGGTATGGAGGCATTGTTACGCTGGCAACATCCCGAACATGGTTTGGTTTCACCAGGAGTTTTTATCCCCATTCTGGAAGACACTGGCATGATTCTTCCTGTTGGAGAGTGGGTATTGCGCACCGCATGTCGGCATGCGCGTTCATGGCTTGATGCCGGGTTACACTTCAAACGTATTGCAGTGAATTTGTCTGCACGTCAGTTTAACCAACAGGATTTGGTTAAAACTATCAGGGAAATTCTGGATGAAGAAAAGGTGGGAGCGCATTTTCTTGAACTGGAATTAACCGAAGGTTTGCTGGTAGAGAATTTTGCCGAGACATCAAAGGTACTGCATGAATTGCATAAAATGGGGGTTTATATTTCTATTGATGATTTTGGTACCGGTTATTCCTCCATGAATTACCTGAAACGTTTACCAGTAGATTCACTCAAAATTGATTATTCATTTGTACGTGATATTACACTTGATCCGGATGATGCAAATATTGCTTCTGCTATTGTGAGTCTTGCGCACAGTCTTGGTTTAACTGTTATCGCTGAAGGGGTGGAAACACTCGAACAGCTGAATTTTCTACTACACGAAGGTTGTGATGAAATTCAGGGTTTCCTGTTTAGTCCCCCGTTGCCTCCTGATGCCGTTCAGCATTTGGTGCTTGAGGGTTCCATGTATTGGGAGTGGAATGATATCTTGCGTGAGCAGCGATGGAACAAGACCAAAAAACGGGTCTGATGATTTGTAGATATTTTATCTAAACCCAGTCACTCTCAAAGTAGCACCGGTTGTGGTGCTGTCATTTTCCAGTTTGTTGATATACATAAATTTTCCGTCAGAGCTGAAAACAGCGCCACTTGGTTCTGTAGTGACCGGGGCCCAGCGTGCAAACAAAATAATCTCATCTGCCGTGTTGTCATTATTTTTATCTGGTCGAGCAATCCAGATCCCGTTGGTGCGTAAATTCATATACTGCCAATATTTGGGGATGTCCTGCAAAATATAAAGATCACCATTTGGGTGAAAGACAAGATTATCGGGATTCCGGATTCCTGATTCTGCTTTGATAAAATCACTTATAACAGGTTTTTCCCCGGAGTCATCAATTCGAATGACCCGGTCCTCCCCGGTAACAGCAATATAAATTTTGCCATCAGGACCTGCTTCCATGTCTTCCGGCCGGTTAAAAGAAACAGCCCCTTTTTCGATGGATTCCTGTCGTGCATTTTCCGGGTGATCTATTGTTATCCAGCCTGTTGATGAAAGCGCATATAAAGTCCCTGATGCAAGTGAGTCCGTGGTTAACGAGTGATCAGGAATAAACTTATAAATAGCTCCTTGCGAATGTTCATCAGCCAAATAGACAATGCCATCAGGTGTGATGGCTATGCCTTCATGGGCAAAAGTCCCCAAACGGGCTCTTGTTACATATTTTCCATTATCGGGATCAACTTCATAAATGAGTCCATCACCTTTCTCCTGTCCCAGTAACAATGTATTCCATGGTGTCCATTTCAAACCATCTGCTGCACATATACCCTTGATCAGAATCGTTCTTGTATTGGTTACCAAATCAATACGTGACAGTGACGGGCTATGACCGCAGATTTTCTGATCAAAGATTTCATGCGATGTGTAAAGAAAGCGACCATCAGGTGAAAGGACATTCATATCAGGTCGGGCAGGTATAGAATCACTGGCAATTGTCTGATATTGAAAACCGGATGGAAGTTGCAGATTCTTTTCCAGCATTGAGCCGGATTTAATTAAAGCAGTGGCAGGTTCAGCATTAGCCGGATGGAAAATGAAAACGAAGGACAAAAAATAAAATCTTAATCCCATAACCAGGCGGCTCCACGCACGCCGCTGGAATCACCATAGACAGGTGGTAATAATCGGGTATCAACTCGATCCGAGAAAACATATTTTTTCCAGAGCTCAGGCACATTGTGATACAGGCGTTTGATATTGGACATGCCGCCTCCCAATATAATGGCATCCGGATCGATGATATTGATAACGCTGGCAGTTGCGCGCGCCATTCTGTCTTCATAGCGTTGTAATGTTTGTTCACAGGCAGTGTCGCCTTGTTCTGCCAGTTGTACAATTTCGGGAGCAGTCAGTTTATTGCCGGATACCTGTAAATGATCAGCAGCCATACCGGGACCGGATAAAAATGTTTCGATACATCCCTTCTTGCCACAGTAACAATCACGGCCGGGTAATTCGTCTTGTTGAGGCCACGGCAGTGGATTATGACCCCATTCACCGGCAATGGCATTGGGGCCAACCAGTACCTTTCTGTTAATAACAATACCACCACCAGTACCGGTGCCAACAATAATACCAAACACAACGGGCGCATTTTTACCGGCACCATCAGTGGCCTCGGATAAGGCAAAACAATTGGCATCATTCGTGACACGTATTTCACGACCCAGAGATTTTTCAAGATCTTCCTTAAGGGGTTTGCCATTGAGTGCAACAGAGTTGGAGTTTTTGACCAGGCCGGTTGCGACAGAGAGTGCACCCGGCATGCCTATCCCGATACTGCCTTGGGTACCAAGAGATTTTTCAGATTCGATAATCAGGTTTTTAATAGTTTCGAGTGTGGCAGGATAGTCCAGTTGCGGGGTAGAGGTGCGCTCACGCAAGATCTCCTTGCCTTGCTCATCAAGGGCAATGATTTCGATTTTAGTGCCACCAAGGTCGATTCCAAGCCGTATCATGGCGCTATATTGTAATATATAGTCTTAAAAATCAATGAATTATATTTGTAACATTCAAATTATGTGAATAGTGAATATTTTATTGAATATTCACTATTCGAGGATTAGTATATTGCGATGTCTACTAACCCAGATATTCTTGATAACCCACGTGCACGCATACTCGAAGCGGCTGAGGTGCGTTTTCGTCAATACGGTTACAACAAAACCACCATGAATGAGATCGCAAATGATTGCCAGATGTCAGCCGCAAATCTTTATCGTTACTTTGAAAGCAAGCTGGATATCGGTGCTGCGATGGCACAGGGCTGTTTTATTGATAAAGAACAGTTGCTGGAAGAGGTGGTTAATAGAACAGATCTTTCTGCAACTAAACGTCTGGAAGAGTTTGTACTAACGCTTTTGCGTTATACCCATGGCCAATGCTATGACCAGCCCAGAATCAATGAGCTGGTAGACAGCATTATTCAGGAACGGCCGGCATTGGTGCAAAGAAAGATCGCCGGTGAACGTGCCTTGCTGGAGCAAATTCTGACAGCAGGTAAGTCAACAGGTGAATTTGATATAAAGAATATTGGTACAACAACAGAGGCAGTGCATACATCGCTTGTGAAGTTTAGCGTGCCTTTATTTATGGGTATGTATCCATTAGATGAATTTGAACGTATTGCAAAGAATGTCGTCGCACTTTTGGTAAACGGATTGAAAAAATAGTTTCATAAAAACAAACAAGGGAGTCAGCATGCCAGAGAACAAGTTGTTAAAGGATTATACCAAATGGGTATTGGCCCATCCTGTGATTACCATCATTCTGTGTCTTGCTATGGCATTTCTGGCTGCCAGTGGCGGGCGTTTCCTTTCATTCACAACCAATTACCGTGTGTTTTTTAGTCCAGATAATCCGGAATTGCTGGCATTTGAAAAACTCGAAAATACCTATACAAAAAATGACAACGTCATGTTTGTACTTACTCCGGATGATGGTGATGTATTTACACCAAAAACACTGGAGGCAGTTAAATTATTGACAGAGAAATCCTGGCAAATTCCATATTCATCAAGAGTTGACTCTATAAGTAATTTCCAGCATACCGAGGCAGAAGCTGATGATCTTCTGGTACGCGATCTTGTTGAAGAACCGACATCCCTTGATAGAAATGAGCTGGATCGAATAAAGAAAATTGCATTGAGTGAACCACTGTTGGTTAAGCGGCTTATTTCTCCCACGGCACATGTTACCGGCATTAATGCAACAATTCAGTTGCCGGGAATAGACCCAACAAGGGAAACACCGGAAGTTGTCGAGTTTGCACGCAAAATAGCACAGGAAATCAGGGATCAGTTCCCTCATCTTGATGTCAGAATAACCGGTATGGTGTTAATGAATAATGCCTTTACTGAAGCCTCGCAAAATGACATGCAAACACTCATCCCAATTAGCTTTGGCCTGATGTTGTTAACGCTAAGTTTTTTAATAAGAGGCGCTTCCGGTACTTTTGCCACATTAATCGTCATCATTGCTTCTGTAATTACTGCCTTAGGGTTGGGAGGGTATATTGGTTATCCGATTACACCTCCCTCTGCTGCTACACCAACGATTGTTTTAACCATTGCTATTGCGAGTTCTGTACATATTCTGGTGACATTTGTGCATAGCATGTCGGATGGGATGTCAAAACACGATGCAATGGTTGAAAGTTTGCGCATTAATATGCAACCGGTATTTTTAACAACATTAACAACGGCTATTGGCTTTTTGAGTATGAACTTTTCTGATGTTCCTCCATTTAATCATCTGGGAAATATGGTAGCTATCGGTGTTGCGGCTTCATTTATATTTAGTGTTGCCATGTTACCAGCAATGATGATGTTGTTACCGGTAAAACCAAAAAAATGGAAAACGGGTTCTGATAGCACGATGTATAAACTGGGTGACTTTGTTGTAAGACAAAGAAAACTACTTATGTGGTCCATGTTGGCTATTGCTGCGACACTGATTTTATTTATTCCACGTAATGAATTAAACGATGTGTTTGTTCATTACTTTGATGAAACTATTGATTTTCGTGTAGATTCAGATTATGCCAATGACAACCTTAATGGCAGCTATGTCATTGACTATTCACTTGAGTCAGAAAAATCAGGCGGCATTAACGAAGTGGAGTTTTTACAGGAAGTAGAAGCCTTTGCAAACTGGTATCGACAACAGCCGGACGTAAAACATGTCAATACTATTACCGATATCATGAAACGTCTGAACAAAAACATGCATGGTGATGATCCGGAATGGTACCGGTTACCGGATAATCGTGAATTGTCTGCACAGTACTTGCTTCTATATGAAATGTCCTTACCCTATGGACTTGATTTGAACAACCAAATCAATATCGATAAATCAGCTACTCGTTTTATTGTGACATTGGGTATTATTTCCTCTAATGCCATCATTGATATGGAGAATCGTGCTGCTGAATGGTTGAAGAATAATACCAGGCATATCAAATCAGCTGAGGGCAGTGGTCCAACAGTCATGTTTGCGCATATTGGTAAACGCAATATTATAAGTATGCTAGAGGGAACAACCGTTGCGTTGATCTTTATTTCGTTAATACTGATTTTTGCATTGCGATCATTCAAGATTGGTATGGCAAGTCTTGTGCCTAATCTTATTCCGGCAGGCATGGGTTTTGGCTTGTGGGGAATGGCAGTGGGTGAAATTGGTCTTGCGCTTTCAGTAGTTGCAGGTATGACATTAGGTGTGGTTGTTGATGATACGGTTCATTTCCTGAGCAAATATCTACGCGCAAGACGTGAAGGTAACTATAATTCTCATGATGCTGTTCGTTATGCATTTTCCAGTGTGGGCTGGGCATTGTTTGTAACGTCAGTTGTTCTGGTGGCAGGCTTCCTGGTACTGGCCATGTCCAGCTTTAAATTGAATTCCGGAATGGGAACACTTACTGCGATTGTTATTGCTTTTGCATTGGTGGCGGATTTTCTGTTATTGCCGCCACTGCTAATGAAAATTGAGGGGGAAAAGGCATGATGAAACGAATATTTTTTCTTTGTGTATTGTTGTTGCCATTTGGATTACATGCAGAAACACCGGAAGAGAAGGGCTTGGCGATTGCCAAGGAAGTCAATCATCGTGACAGTGCCTGGCATGATCAGCAGTCAACTATGCGCATGGTCCTTAAAAACCGGCATGGTGATGAAAGCTCGCGTGAAATCAGGAATCGGTTGCTGGAAGTAGAAGGAGATGGTGATAAGACCCTGATCATTTTTGATGAACCACGTGATGTGAAAGGAACCGCATTCCTTAGCTACACCCATGCTAAAGTACCGGATGAACAATGGTTATATTTGCCCGCGCTTAAAAGGGTAAAACGGATTTCATCCAACAATAAATCCGGTCCGTTTATGGGTAGTGAATTTTCCTATGAAGATATTAATTCTCAGGAAGTGGATAAATATACTTATAAATATTTACGTGATGAAAAGGTGGAAGGTCGGGACAGTTTTGTAAACGAAAATTATCCATCCTATGAATATTCCGGTTATACACGTATGGTTGTATGGATAGACAAGGAATATTATCAACCAGTAAAAATTCAGTACTATGATCGTAAAAACGAGTTGTTGAAGACGCTTTCTTATGCAGGTTACAAGCAATATGCCGGACGTTACTGGCGTCCTGATATCATGGAAATGGTCAACCACCAGAACGGTAAATCGACGCGGCTGGAGTGGAGTAATTATCGTTTTAAAACCGGTCTTACAGAGCGGGATTTTGATCGTAATACCTTGAAACGCATACGATAAAAGCTACCTTTATATAAGGTATCCCCTTTTACTCAAACACAGGGAAGTCAAAACCCGATATGTCTATGCTCTGTCTGAGAACATTCAGGCCAAATATGCTGACGCTGGCTGTTGCCACTATGTCATTACTGTTTGTCAATCCGGTAGTGGCGGGGGAGTGGTCAGGCTATATCGCGGCTGAATATCGCAGTTTTCCACATGATACCGCTGACAGTCGTCAGTATGATGACAACTTCTCTTTTGTTATTGAACCTGAATACCACCACAAGATTGACGGCAGTTACGAGAGCATTACCTTCATCCCGTTTATTCGTGTTGATCAGCATGATAATGAACGTACCCATTTTGATATCCGTGAACTCATGTGGCAAAAGGCCGCGCAAGACTGGGAACTGCGCACCGGTATTGGCAAGGTGTTCTGGGGAGTGACCGAGTCACAGCATCTGGTCGATATTATTAACCAGACTGATCTGGTTAACGCGCCAGATGGTGAAGACAAGTTGGGTCAGCCCATGATTAATTTCGCCCTTGTGCGTGATTGGGGAACTATTGATTTCTTTTTATTACCCGGTTTTCGTGAACGTACTTTTTCAGAGAATGAAGGGCGTTTGCGAACAAATCCACGTGTCGATACGGAACAGGCAGTCTATGAGTCTGCACATGGCAAGCGGCATATTGATGTCGCTGTGCGTTGGGCGCATAACATAGGAATAATGGATATTGGGTTATCCCATTTTTATGGAACCAGCCGTGAGCCGAGGCTGGTCTTGGGTACAGACAGTGCAGGTGATACCGTATTTGTGCCGCACTATGATCTCATTAATCAAACCGGACTAGATATGCAAATTACATCCGGTGGCTGGTTATGGAAACTGGAAACCATACACCGCTCCGGTCAAGGTGAAACCTTTAATGCAGCAACCGCCGGTTTTGAGTATACGTTTTATGGCTTAGGTAACTCGAACAAGGATCTCGGTGTGTTATTTGAATATTCCTATGATGATCGTCGACAAAATTCACCCTCTCTGTTTCAGGATGATGTCATGCTAGGTGCACGTTTGACATTTAACGATGTCAATGACACCGAGGCGTTGCTCGGTGTCATCTATGATCGTTACTACAAATCGAAAGGGTTGAATCTGGAAGCCAGCCGGAGGTTTGGTGATTCAATCAAGGTGAGTGTCGAAGCACGCACCTATCATGAAACACCTGCCAGCGATCCACTAAACCAGTTCCGCAATGATGATTATTTCCAGGCGGAATTGGCGTGGTATTACTAAGGTGTAATACTGGCTGTTATTGCAACACTATTGCCATTGGCATCAAACCCCTGTGCATCAACAAGTGTTAAGCCTGTCACTTCTCCGGCCACATAGAACTTGAAATCTTGCATATCGCTTAATGGTTTATCATGTGTTGGTATTAATATAACTTTCAGATTGGTACCATCGTCTGACCAGTTAATGTTCTTTATGTCACCGCGTGGATTGACTACATAGGCACGTCCCACACCCCCGTTATCAACATCGGCTGTATGAGTCATGTTAATTTCAATTGCATGCGGGATAGTGCTACCAGTGAACGAGATTGTGGAATGATTTGCGCGCTCCATTGTCCTGATTTGTGCTTCTGTGAGAGCACCTATTTGTGTATTAAGAAAAGCATTTTGTTCCCCAGTTCCAGGAAGGATGTTGATCATAGGAGAACCAATGGTTTCCCAACTGGATGTCTCTGCATTATAAATGTTGACTTGGACAACAGCCATTCCAACAGAAAGAGAAGTGGGCAAATCAAAGATTAAAGTATCTTGCATCCATTCTTTATCATAGATGGTTGCACCCTGTATAAGTGTTCCTGATGCTATTTCACCACCATCAATATCCTGATTTGTTTCATAACCAATGATCACTTTTGATAAAGGATCAATAACAGCATGGAAATATGCCCTGATTGAGGGATCATTGGCAGGTATCGTGATGCCTGTGCCTTCAGAATCCTGTATATAGAGACTGATATCGGTACGTGATATGTCCGGATGTCTGCCGGGCATAATGGCAATGGTGTCTCCCGCACGAGCAGCCATACCAAAGCTGTGAGTTCCCGTACATCCTGTCATATTTATCAATAAAGCCAATAAAAATATCAGGCTGATTTTTTCATAAATTTTCATATTGCGTTCCTCATGTTCAATCTCTTAATTACTGTAATATCAACTTCCGTATTAAAATCAGGTCAGACATATTTATTACACCATCTGGTGCCCCAATTGGATATACATCCCCGTGGGTTAGTTCTGTCACAGTGGGTGTTAATTCACCCAGTACAATTCGAGTCGCAATTGCATAATCGGCTGCATTAATTACACCATCCGGTGATCCAAGTGGCGCCAGATCGCCGTCTTCGTAATTAAAGTTCAATGGATATAAGTCAGCATTGTCCAGGTAGGCATCTCCATCGGTATTGTCGGATAAAGGATTCAAATCCTGCCCCGATATATAACTGGTGGCATCACCATCGTAGGCCACTTCTGTATAATCACTAAGCCCATCATTATCGGTGTCGATTAGCAGAGTATTCGTGCCAATACTGTTTTCAAATATGTCTGTTAACCCATCGTTATCATCATCAATATCACAGGCATCACCTTGAGTATCATTATCAGTATCCAGTTGATCTATATTAGGTATGGTCGAACAGTTATCACAACTGTCTCCAATACCATCATTGTCGGTATCCAGTTGATCGGGGTTGGTTGTTACCAGACAATTATCACAAGCATCACCTACGCCATCATTGTCATCATCTTCCTGCCCCGGGTTGGCATTCAAGGGACAGTTATCAATAGCATCACAAATTCCATCATTGTCACTATCATTACATGGAAGTTTTAGTAAGGGTTCCTGAATACCATCTGGATCATCTGCACATTGACCACCAACACCATTAGCGCAGGGTTCAGGGTCAGCATCTGCTAGTAACATAGTCTTGATCTGTGCTGGTGTTGCGGTGGGGTTTTCAATTACATATAGAGCAGCTGCCCCGGCCACGTGTGGACTGGACATACTGGTTCCATACATGTTGCATGTGCCGCCACCAATACAGGTTGACAGGATTTTAAAACCAGGTGCCATGATATCAACGCCTGAGCCATAGTTACTAAAGCAAAGAAAACTGTCGTCTACATATTCTGGGCAGGTGGAGAATGTTGCTCCACCACTACCAGCACCACCTGCCTGTCCATCAAAATCGGCAAGCCCTGAAACCGTAATGACATCCGAGTGGCCAGCAGGAGATACATTAGTTACATCAGTCATTTCATTGCCTGCCGCAACAGTATAAATGACACCTGATGAGACGGAACTGGATAATGCTGAGTCTAATGAAGAACTGGTTCCTGTAAAACCAAGACTGATATTGGCCACTTCTATTTGATTTGCATTGGCAGTTATATAATCAATAGCAGCAATTACTTGAGATGTGTAACTAGTTCCCAGATCATCAAAAACCTTGAATCCCCACAGGCGTGCGCCAGGAGCAACACCTACCACACCAGAACTATTATCAATAGCACCTGCTATACCGGCAACATGGGTTCCATGACCATCAACGTCGTTTGCACCGGCATCACCTTCAGTACATTCAGATGTTATATTTACACCCCTTATTGTGGCAGGGCAATTAATGTACTTAAATACATTTAGATCCGGGTGATCGATATCGATACCTGTATCAATGATTGCAATATCTACGTCCATTGGATCATTGATGTTATCTATGTTTGCTGTGGGATTAAGATCAGCTTCGATCCTGTTTATGCCCGTTGGTAAAGTCTGTGCATATTTTTTTACTTTATGGTCAGGCTCAATGTAAAGGATACGAGGATCACGTTTTAATACTTCTAGTTTGCCTGATGGTATCGAAGTTGCCATGCCCTTGATTGCATGCTGATATTTAAAATGAAGACCCAGACCATGGGCTTTAGTTAGTTCATCAGAGATATTATGAGGTTTTGTTACAGAATCTTTATAAACAACAATGTAACGATCAGAATCACTGTTTCCTTTTGCGAGGACAAGTTCCGGAAGGCCAAGGTATAGAAAGGCCAGCACGATAAATTGAAGCAATATTTTTTTATTATAAAATTGGCTCACTATTATTTGATTCCATAGATTAAGGTCTATTTCTTCATCCGTGCAAGAATCATACCTCTTCGAAATAGTACTTTATTTTCAATGATCTATAAAAACAGAAATTTGGTTTAAAAAGGGGTTTTTCTAAAAGTGTAAAAATAACTGACACTTGGAAGTAGTTTTAGATGGTCGGCGTGAGATGCCACGACCCGTTTTGAAGACGGGTGTGGTACGCATGATGATGCCAGCAGGCATCTATGCGCATCCGAACACGCACCTTTAGAAAAAAGAGGTCAGCTGAAGGCTGACAAATGATAGAGCTGGTCGGCGTGAGAGGATTCGAACCTCCGACCCCTTCGTCCCGAACGAAGTGCGCTACCAGGCTGCGCTACACGCCGTGTTTAGTAAGAACGATTTACCGAAAACCGGGCCAGTGACAACATAGCCTCTTTATAGGGTGAAGCCGGTACTTTTTCCAGTGCAGCAATAGCAAGTTGTGCTTCTTTCTCTGCGGCATCGGCGGTGTATTTGATTGCACCGGTTGATTCAATAGCCGCCATCACAGCATCAATATTGTCATGCCCGCCTTCTTCAATTGCTTTGCGCACCACATTGGCCTGTTCGGGTGTGCCCTGACGCATGGCATAAATCAGTGGCAGAGTGGGTTTGCCTTCAGCCAGATCATCCCCGATATTTTTTCCCATCTCATCTGATGAGGCACTGTAGTCGAGTACATCATCAATGAGCTGAAAGGCGGTACCCAGATGCATACCGTAGGCGGCCATGGCCTGTTCTGTCTCGCTATCCATGTTATTGATCAGCGCCCCCAGACGGGTTCCGGCTTCAAACAGCTTGGCCGTCTTGGAATGAATCACATCCAGATAGCGTTGCTCGGTGGTATCGGCATCATGGATGTTCATTAACTGCATGACCTCACCCTCGGCGATAGTATTGGTTGCATCGGCCAGAATAGACATAATTTGCATATCCCCGACATCGACCATCATCTGGAAGGCGCGTGAGTACAGAAAATCACCAACCAGCACACTGGCCTCATTACCCCAGATGGAATTGGCGGTTTCCTTACCACGGCGCAGCTCGGAGGCATCCACGACATCATCGTGGAGCAGGGTGGCAGTATGGATAAATTCGATAATAGCCGCCAAATCATGGTGTTGGGTGCCCTGATAGCCAAAGGCACGGGCGCTGAGTAGAACCAGAGCTGGGCGCAGGCGCTTGCCACCACTGTTGATAATGTACTGGCTGAGCTGGTTAATCAGAACCACTTCTGACTGTAAACGCTGACAGATCAGGTCATCAACCGCCTTCATATCCTCTGAAATCAGTCGCTTAATAGTATCGAGATCCATCGGGTCAGAGCCGGATTCAGGGGGAGTTGAGCTAAGTGGAGCGGGCATAGGCTGAAAATTTCACAAGTTCCAATAAAATCACATAGTTAGCTAATTTCGGGGGAGTATACCATTTTCCAGTTCAGGCATACTCCCTTTTTAATGCGAATTTGGG
Organism: Gammaproteobacteria bacterium; assembly: GCA_029882995.1. Lineage (GTDB taxonomy): Bacteria > Pseudomonadota > Gammaproteobacteria > DAOVJZ01 > DAOVJZ01 > DAOVJZ01. Next base: position 38,230 of record JAOUJV010000010.1, read on the forward strand.
GCTTTTACGTTGACCGCAAGCGCTTCAGGCAGTAAAATTGCCCGCCTTTCAGTAAGCTATCGTCATTTGGACGAAGCAGGAATTTGGAGAAACAGATTATGTACGCAGTCATTCAGACTGGTGGCAAGCAGTACCGCGTCAAAGAAGGCCAGACCCTCAAGGTAGAGAAGATCCCTGCCGAAGTAGGTGCGTCGGTTAATATCGACAAGGTATTGATGGTTGGCGAAGGTGAAAGCGTGAAGGTAGGTGCACCTTATGTTGAAGGTGGCAAGGTTACCGCGAAAGTTGTTGAACACGGTCGTCACAAGAAGATTCACATTATCAAGTTCAAGCGCCGCAAGCATCATGAAAAGCGTACCGGTCATCGCCAGGACTACACAGAACTGGAAATAACAGGTATCAAGGGCTAAGGCAGAGGATTTTTAGAAATGGCACATAAGAAAGCAGGTGGTAGTACTCGGAACGGACGTGATTCAGAATCCAAACGACTTGGCGTCAAGCGTTATGGTGGTGAAGCAGTCGCTGCAGGTAACATTCTTGTTCGTCAGCGTGGTACCAAGTTTCATCCTGGCGTAAACGTAGGTTGTGGACATGACCATACCCTGTTTGCCAAGGCAGACGGCAAGGTTATTTTTGAAGTAAAAGGCCCGAAGAAACGTACTTTTGTAAGTGTGGTGGCGGCCTGAGGTCAAGCTGAAATGTAGT
>JAOUJV010000014.1 GCA_029882995.1 Gammaproteobacteria bacterium
GAAAATGAAATTTGTAGACGAAGCGACAATCAAGATAGAGGCTGGCAAAGGCGGTAACGGCATTGCCAGTTTTCGTCGTGAAAAATATATTCCACGTGGCGGACCCAATGGTGGTGATGGTGGTGATGGCGGCAGTGTTTATCTGATAGCAGACACCAATATCAACACCTTGATCGATTTTCGTTACAAGCGCAGTTTCAAGGCGGAAAACGGCCAGCCCGGTATGGGTAGCGAATGTACCGGCAAGGGTGGTGATGATCTCTATATCCATGTGCCGGTGGGTACGGTGATCACCAATACAGATACTGAAGAAGTCATGGGTGATTTGGTCGAAGCAGGTCAAACCTTGCTGGTAGCCAAAGGCGGAAAACACGGATTGGGTAATGTGCATTTTAAAAGCAGTACCAATCGTGCACCGCGCCAATGTACACCGGGTGAACCGGGTGAGAAGCGTTCGGTATTACTGGAACTGAAATTACTGGCCGATGTGGGTCTACTCGGCTTGCCTAATGCCGGCAAGTCCACCTTGATACGCCAGATCAGCTCAGCAAAACCAAAAGTAGCGGATTATCCTTTTACGACACGTTATCCCAATCTGGGCGTGGTAAAAGTAGAATCACATCGCAGTTTTGTGGTGGCGGATATTCCGGGTTTGATTGAAGGCGCTTCTGAAGGTGCCGGTCTTGGTTTCCAGTTTTTACGCCACCTCTCGCGTACCGGTCTATTATTACATCTGGTTGATGTTGTACCACCGAATAGTGAAGATGATCCGGTTAATCATGTACAAATGATTGAGAAGGAGCTGGCCAATTACAGTGAAGAACTGGTTGGCAAGAAACGCTGGCTGGTATTGAATAAAACCGATTTGGTTCCGGAAGAAATGCGCAATGAATTTTGTCAAGAGATTGTAGAGAAACTGAAATGGCAGGGACCGGTTTTTTATATCTCGGCGGTCAGCGGTGATGGTGTGAAACAATTGATTTATAAAATAATGGAATATATTGAAGAGAAAAAAGAACAGGAAAATGAGTAACCGACAACGACTACAAACAGCCAACCGTTGGGTTATAAAAATTGGTAGCGCACTGCTGACCAATGAAGGGCGTGGTCTAGACAATACTGCTATCAGCAAGTGGGTTGAACAGATTGTAAAAATGCACAAGGCGGGCAAACAAATAGTACTGGTTTCATCCGGCGCTGTGGCCGAAGGCATGAAACGTTTTGGCTGGACCACGCGTCCACGGGCACTGTATGAATTACAGGCCGCTGCCGCAGTTGGACAAATGGGACTGATACAGGCCTATGAATCCTGTTTTAATAAACATGAAATTCATACAGCACAGGTATTACTAACCCATGATGATCTGTCCAATCGGACACGTTATCTGAATGCACGCAGTACATTACGCGAATTAATTAAACTGGGTGCAATACCTGTTGTGAATGAAAACGACACTGTCGTAACAGAAGAAATCCAGTTTGGTGATAATGATACATTGGCGGCTTTGGTAGCCAACCTGATTGAAGCCGATGCATTGCTGATCCTGACAGATCAAGATGGTATGCATGATGCCAACCCTGCTACTCATCCTGACAGTAAACTGCTTGAAGAAGTACAGGCTGATGATCCTGCACTGGAATCCATGGCAGGTGGTGGTGGTAGTCTGGGTCGTGGCGGCATGCTGACCAAGGTACGTGCGGCAAAACTGGCTGCACGTTCCGGTGCATTGACCGTGATCGCTTCCGGTCGTGAAGACAACATTGTGACTCGTGTTGCCAATGCAGAAAATGTGGGCACATTGTTTGTTACAAAACAGGGATCACAGGCGGCACGCAAACAATGGCTCGCAGGGCACATGAACACACGTGGTCGACTGGTGCTGGATGAAGGTGCAATCAAGGTATTAACCGGTTCCGGTAAAAGTTTGTTACCGGTAGGTGTGTCAGCAGTAGAAGGAAATTTCCAGCGTGGTGAAGTGGTGGTTTGTGTCAACGCAAACGGGCAGGAAATCGCACGTGGTCTGGTTAACTATAATGCAGATGAAACAAAAAAGATCATGCGCCAGCCAAGTGACAAGATAGAAAGTATTCTGGGTTATGTGGATGAACCGGAACTGATTCATCGGGATAATTTGGTATTACTATAGAAATAAAAAAGCCGGTCATTGACCGGCTTTTTTATTGTTGCAGATAAATACTAGTCAATAATATTCAGTGTGGCTTTACCACTGGCTGTATTGCCTGAAGCATCTTCTGTTGATGCGGAAAGCTCAATAACAGAAGTGGTCAAGGTGACTGTATTCAGGTTTCCTTGTACTTTTAATGTGTCTCCATTTGCTACAGCAAATCCACCAAAGCCATTTGTGGAAGGTGAAGCATCACAAATATCAGTGGCCGAATATTTTGCCTGGATCCATGAAACATTAGGTCGATCAATTATGGTAACAGCTTCACCAGAGCGTGAATCAACCAGTGCAACATCTATAACAGGAGGTGTTGTGTCCTGAATAGTTATTGTTTTAGATTCAGAATCAGTCCGACCATCATCTATTTCTACTGTAACTCCAACAGAATGTGTTCCTAATGGTAGAAAGAGGGATGCAGATTCACCTGAAGCAACTGTGTTGCCATCAACTTTCCATGAAATATTTGTAATAACAGCATCACTTGGGGATATTACTGCTGATACAGCAACATGATTACCACCAGTTGTGGCACATTCTTGTGCTAGTCCACCAGTAACTGACATGCTTACAGTTAATGGAGGTGGTGGCGGTGGTGGCGGAATAATCACTAAATCTGTACCAGAGAAGATGATGACATTCCATACTTCAAAATAGGGAGCCCCATGAAAGTCTCCCCAATCGCTACCAACATTTGAGCCGGAGACGAGAGTGGCGCTAAAATCCGGGCGGCCATCACCATTAATATCGCCAAGGTTGGCAATAGGTGTTCCATTTATTGTGCCAGCGGCGTTAGTGGTGGCTCCAGTAGTAAAGCTTGCCCAGTCTGGCTCAACTTCAACATTCCATCGTCTATCATATAAAAACCCAGCAAATGCGCTGACTGTAGCAAGACGACCTGTTGGAGTAAATGCCATGAGGCCTGTTGTTTGATCAATTGTGCCGGTCATACCGGATTGAGGTCCATATTGAGCCAAGTCACCCCCTGCTGTTCTTGGAATGGTGTCTATTTGAAAAGAAAAATTTGAAAAGGTATTTCCGGATACGTTAATGCCAATTGTGCCAGCATAGCCATCTCCCCCATGAGATGAACCTCTTGGTCCTGCGCCGGTATTAACAATAATATTATTGTCAGTCATCAATTGTGATGCGCCGGGTAGAGGAATAGCACCAAATGTAAAAGAAGAATTCCAGGCACCGTCAGTGCCTACATCAGCGATACCAGGAATTCCCGCATAGTAAGGAGTAGGATTAATCGCAATTGTGTAATCCCCATCCGGTATAATTTGTGCGGATGCTGAGGCTGATATGAGTGCGCTAGCAAACAGGGTAGATAGAAAAATAGTTTTATTTAATGATTTTAACTTCATTTTAGACTCCTTCTGAAAATTCCATTCGATTAACATCAGAGTCAGTAATGCAAGTTTTATACCGAATTTTTAAGCGGTTGTTTTTATAATGTTTAATTTTCAAACAAGAAGAGGATGTTTGGAAGTTGTAAAAAAAACTGACAGTTTTATCGTCAGATATTTCTGATAAGACTCTAGGAAATTATTTAGTTTTATTGAGAGGTGTAAATAAAAAAGCCGGTCACTGACCGGCTTTTTTTATAATGCTTTAATGCGTATATTCAATCTGCTCTTGTGACGTGAAGCCTTGTTCTTGTGAATCAGGCCTTTATTCACCATGGAGTCAATTACCGGTAGTGCAGACTTGTAGGCATTTTGTGCTGTGTCTTTATTACCTGCATCAATGGCTTTCAATACGTTCTTGATTGCAGTACGCATATGTGAGCGCAGGCTCATGTTGTTAGCGCGGCGTTTGGTTGCCTGGCGAGCGCGTTTTTTGGCTTGTGCCGAGTTTGCCATGTATTACTCCTGAAAATTCAGCTGTCTCTAAAGGAGGCGCATCATACGGCTTTTAGTCTTTATTTTCAACGTATAAGGTTCAATAGTTAGTCTTGGTTGACGTAAAATGCTATGCTTTTAAACTGGATATTCAAATAAAAACAGAAACTTATAACAAAATTGGCCAATGAGCGGCAAACTTCTTAAAAATACAGCTACCGTCAGTTCCATGACCTTTATGTCCCGGATTCTGGGGTTAATACGGGATATGGTGTTTTTGCGCCTGTTCGGGGCAGCCGCCGGAATGGATGCCTTTTTCGTGGCTTTTCGTATTCCCAACTTCCTGCGCCGCCTGTTTGCCGAGGGCGCCTTTTCACTGGCCTTTGTGCCCGTGCTGTCTGAATACAAGACCCAGCGAGGGGATGAGGAAGTCCGGCAACTGGTCAGCCGAGTGGCCGGGACATTGGGCGGTATCCTGTTTATTGTGACCCTGATCGGGGTGATTGCGGCGCCCATTATGGTGGCGATATTTGCCCCCGGCTTTCTGATGGATACTGCGGATGCCGAGAAGGCGGCACTGACAGAACAGATGCTGCGCATCACCTTCCCGTATCTATTATTTATCTCACTGGTTGCCATGGCCGGTGGTGTGCTCAACAGCTATGGCCGTTTTGGTGTACCGGCCTTTACCCCCGTTATTATGAACCTGTGTTTGATCGGTGCAGCACTCTGGCTGGCACCTTATTTTGAAAAGCCGGTAGTGGGTCTGGCCTGGGGTGTCTTTATTTCCGGTGTGGCGCAGTTGTTGTTCCAGTTACCGTTTTTACATCGACTCGGTTTGTTGACCATGCCGCGCTGGGGTAACAAGGATGAAGGCGTGCGGCGTATCATGCGCCTGATGATACCGGCTATTTTTGGTTCATCCGTGGCTCAGATCAATTTGTTAATCGACACATTGATTGCGTCTTTCCTGATCACCGGTAGCGTAACCTGGCTGTATGCCTCGGATCGACTGGTGGAGTTTCCATTAGGCGTGTTTGGTATTGCGTTGGCGACAGTGATTCTGCCCAGCCTGTCACAGCGTCATGCAGAGGACTCACCTGAAGCCTTTTCCCATACACTGGATTGGGCATTGCGTCTGGTGTTGTTTATCGGTACGCCTGCGACATTGGGGTTATTTATTTTATCAGGTCCGATTTTGTCGACTTTATTTGAGTACGGGGAATTCAGTGCGCGCGATGTCTTGATGTCATCTTACAGTTTGATGGCCTATGCAACCGGTTTGTTGGGGTTTATTGGTATCAAGGTGCTGGCGCAGGGGTTCTATGCGCGGCAGGATACACGCACACCGGTACGTATCGGGATTGTGGCCATGGTGTCCAATATGATCTTGAATGTCATTTTTGTGTATGGGCTCAAGTTTTCTGAATTTGGTGCATTACATATGGGGCTGGCATTGGCGACATCGGCATCAGCGTTCATCAATGCCGGTATGTTGTTCATGATGTTGCGCCGACAGGGTATTTACACACCTGACAGGGGGTGGGGCAAGGCATTCCTGCGCGTCACTGTGGCCTCTGTCCTGATGGTCGGCTTTCTGTTGTGGGCGATTCAGGATCTGTCAGTCTGGAGTGCTCGACACTGGGTTGAGCGGGTAGGCTACCTGATCCTGTGGGTAGTGCTGGCCAAACTGATCTATTTTATTGCCTTGCGCCTGCAAGGGGTCAAAATTACCGATTTTATTAGTAAAAAAGCGGGTTCTTGATGAAGCTCGGGTCTCTTTGTTGATATACTCCCACATCTGAATTTACACCTTTTAATATACATACATGGAACTGATCAGAGGATTACAGAACCTGAAACCCGAACATAGTGGTTGTGTTGCCACGATCGGGAATTTTGATGGCGTGCATCTGGGACATCAGGCAGTACTCGGGCAGTTGTCGGAAAAGGCAGCCGAGATGGGATTGCCTTCACTGGTGATTACATTTGAACCGCAACCACAGGAATTCTTTACGCCGGAAAGCTCACCCGCGAGGCTGACCCGTTTTCGTGAGAAGCTGCGTTCACTGTTACGATTTTCTATTGATCGGGTACTGGTTTTGCGTTTTGATCAAAAACTGGCGAGCCTTTCAGCCGATGAGTTTATTAAACAGGTACTGATCAAGGGTCTGGGTATTCGTTATCTGGTTGTGGGGGATGATTTCCGTTTTGGTAAAATGCGACAGGGTAATTTTGCCATGCTGCAATCAGCCGGTGCTGAATATGGTTTTCAGGTTGTTAACATGCACACGTTTAATATTGATGGTGAACGTGTCAGCAGCACCCGGATTCGCAAGGCACTGGTATCAGGCGATCTGAATACAGCAGAAAAATTATTGGGCAGACCTTATCGTATGTGTGGTCGAGTAGCGCATGGTGATAAACGCGGCCGTTCAATCGGTTTTCCGACAGCCAATATTCATTTGCATCGTAATGCCACGCCGGTACAAGGCGTATATTGTGTTGAAATGTTTGGTCTGGATGTGGAGCCGGTGGAAGGGGTTGCCAATGTAGGTACACGTCCTACGGTTGATGGTACACGCAGTCTGCTGGAAGTCCATTTGTTCAATTTTGGTAACGATATTTACGGGCGTTATGTGCATGTGGATTTTGTAAAAAAACTGCGCGATGAATTGCGTTTTGATTCGTTTGATGAATTAAAAAACCAGATTGAAAAAGATGTAATCAATGCACATGATTATTTTAACAAGCGTGACAAAGTGACATAACTATCTATTAAGTGATGATTGAAGTGAGAAACAAGTGGCAGACTATAAAGACACATTAAATTTACCCAATACCGCTTTTCCGATGAAAGGCAATCTGGCCAATCGCGAACCGGAAATGCTCAAACGTTGGGATGAAATGGCGCTATATAAAAAAATGCGTACTGCCGGGCAGGGCAGGGAAAAATTCATACTTCATGATGGTCCGCCCTATGCTAACGGCGAAATCCATATTGGTCATGCTCTTAACAAGATTTTGAAAGACATTATTGTTAAATCAAAAACCTTAAGTGGTTTTGATGCGCCCTATGTACCGGGATGGGACTGTCATGGTTTGCCAATCGAACTTAATGTAGAAAAGAAAGTGGGTAAGGCAGGGGTCAAGGTAGATGCTGCCACCTTCCGTAAAGAGTGTCGCAATTACGCGGGCAAGCAGGTAGATAATCAGCGTAAGGATTTTATTCGTCTTGGTGTATTGGGTGAATGGGAGAATCCCTATCTCACTATGGATTACAAATTTGAAGCCAATATTGTGCGTGCACTGGGACGCATTGCTTCAAAAGGACATCTGGATAAAGGCTTCAAGCCGGTTCACTGGTGTACGGATTGCGGCTCGGCATTGGCTGAGGCGGAAGTAGAATACGAGAACCATACTTCACCGGCAATTGATGTGCGTTTTAGTGTGATGGATGAAGCAACCCTGTTGTCACGTTGTGAGCATGTTCCCGGTCATGACGGCAATGGTCCGATCTCGGTTGTGATCTGGACAACCACTCCATGGACACTACCGGCGAATCAGGGTGTCGCTGTGAATCCTTCACTTGAATATGTTTTGTTGCAATGTGATCTTGAACATGGAGCTGAACGTTTATTGGTTGCCGATGCACTGGTCAAGGATGTTGCGTTCCGTTATGACCTCGAAAATTATCGTGTTGTTGCCAATATCAGCGGCAAGGAGCTGGAAGGCATGAAACTGCAACACCCGTTTTACAAGCGTGAAGTGCCGGTGATTCTGGGTGATCATGTAACAACAGAAGCCGGTACCGGTTGTGTGCATACTGCACCCGGTCATGGTCAGGACGACTATGTGGTGGGCCAACGTTATGGTTTGCCGGTGGATAATCCGGTGGATAACAACGGCGTATTCAAAACAGGTACTGAATTTTTTGAAGGTATGCATGTGTTCAAGGCAAATGAACATGTGGTTGAAAAACTCAAGGCTGAAGGCAAGCTGGTACATATGGCTAAACTCAACCACAGTTACCCGCATTGCTGGCGCCACAAGACACCGATTATTTTCCGAGCGACACCGCAGTGGTTTATCAGCATGGAAAAAAATAATTTACGCAAAACCGCCATGGCGGAAATAAACAATGTGCAATGGATGCCGGACTGGGGACAAGCACGCATAGAGAGCATGGTGCAAAATCGTCCGGACTGGTGTATCTCACGTCAGCGTACCTGGGGTGTGCCAATTGCCCTGTTTGTCCACAAGGACACAAGCGAACTGCATCCTGAAACACCGCGCTTGATTGAAGAGGTGGCAAAACGTATTGAACAAAAGGGTATTGATGCCTGGTTTGAACTGGGTGCAGAAGAATTGCTTGGCAGTGAGTCCGGTGATTACCTGAAAGTCACTGATACACTTGATGTCTGGTTTGACTCCGGTGTGACGCATGTTGGTGTTCTGGAAGAACGTGACTATTTACAGTTCCCGGCTGATTTATATCTGGAAGGCTCTGATCAACATCGCGGCTGGTTCCAGTCTTCATTACTGAGTTCAGTCTCGATCAACGATGTAGCACCCTACAAACAGGTACTGACACATGGTTTTACGGTTGATGCCAAGGGACACAAAATGTCCAAATCAAAGGGCAATGTCGTTGCGCCACAAAAAGTGATCAAGACACTGGGTGCCGATATTTTACGCCTTTGGGTAGCGTCAACGGATTATCGTAATGAAATGACCGTGTCGGATGAAATCCTGAAACGCACATCGGATTCCTATCGGCGTTTGCGTAACACAGCACGTTTTCTGTTGGCCAACCTGAACGGGTTTGATCCGGAACAACATTTGCTGGCACCCAAAGACATGCTGGCACTGGATCGCTGGATTGTGGAACATGCTGAAGCCTTACAAAAGGAAATTGTCACGGCTTATGATAAATACCAGTTCCATCAGATTTATCAGAAGACACATAATTTTTGTGTGTCAGAGCTGGGCGGTTTTTATCTTGATGTCATCAAGGACAGACAATACACCACCAGATCGGACAGTCAGGCACGACGTTCGGCACAAAGTGCGATGTATCATATTGTGCATGCACTGGCACGTTGGCTCGCGCCAATCTTAAGTTTTACCTCGGACGAGATCTGGCAAAATATTCCCGGTGAAACCACAGAATCAGTCTTTTTATCGACATGGTATGAGTTCCCTGCCTCTGTTACCAAACCGGACGACATGATGGGTAATGGTTTCTGGAATCAGGTACTGGAAATGCGTGAGGTCGTGAGCAAGGAGCTGGAACGCCTGCGTGTTGCCGGTGGTATTGGTTCGGCACTGGATGCCGAAGTTGATCTTTATTGCGGCACCGAACTGTTCAAGCGTCTCAAGGCATTGGGCGATGAACTGCGCTTCGTGCTGATCACTTCTTATGCGCGACTCCATCCGGACACAGACAAGACAGACGATGCAGTACATTTCACCTTAACCAGCAATGACGAACTCTGGGTTGCCGTGAATCCATCAGGGCATGAAAAATGTGTGCGTTGCTGGCATCATCGTGAAGATGTCGGTGGTCACAGCGAGCATCCGGAACTATGTGGGCGTTGTGTTGATAACGTGTCTGGTAGTGGCGAAGTGCGGCAATATGCTTAATTTATAAATGTAAGTGATATTTTTTCCATTCCCCCTCCCCTTGTGGGAGAGGGAGGGTGTAAAAACACAAGGAGGTGTTGAATGGCAAAGGGATATGCCAGATATTTACGATGTAATCTTACTGATGCAGAAAAATTGATTTGGCAATATCTACGCAAACGTCAGTTGTATGGATATAAATTTCGTAGACAACAACCAATCGGAAAATACATAGTCGATTTTGTCTGTTTTGAAAAGAAATTAGTTATTGAGCTTGATGGTGGACAGCATACAGAGCAAACAAGGTATGATGAACTTCGTACAATATGGTTAAATTCACAAGAGTTTAACGTTTTAAGATTCTGGAACAATGAAGTGTTTAATGAAACAGAAGCGGTTATTGAAAGGATTGCAGAAATTTTGATTACCCCCACCCTAACCCTCCCCCATAAAGGGGGAGGGGACAAAGGAAGAAGAATCAAGTAGATTGCCTGCCTTTTAGTTCCCCCTCCCCTTGTGGGAGGGGGCTAGGGGGAGGGGCAAAACAAAACCTGAAAATAATTTTATGAAAAAATATCTCTGGATATCGGTATTGGTGATTGTGCTCGATCAGATCACCAAGTATCTGGCAAGTAGCCAGCTGGATTATGCAGTGCCGGTTGCTGTTATGCCAATGTTCAACTTTACCCTGTTACATAACACCGGTGCGGCATTCAGTTTTTTGAGTGATGCCGGTGGCTGGCAACGCTGGTTTTTTGTTGTGCTGGCTCTGGTCATCAGTATCGTATTATTTGTCTGGCTGACAAGGCTTAAGCAACATGAAAAATGGATTGCGATATCACTGTCATTAATTCTGGGCGGTGCAATTGGCAATGTCATTGATCGTTTCATTTTTGGTTATGTGATCGATTTTCTGGATGTTTATTACAATAACTGGCATTGGCCGGCATTTAATATTGCGGATTCAGCGATTACTGTGGGTGCAGTGGTGTTGATACTGGAAGGGGTTCTTAAAAAGGAAGAGAAGGCATGACAGAAGAAAAGCGTATACAACCTGACAGTGAAGTGGTTATGTATTTCACATTAAAACTGGAAGACGGCACCATTGCGGATTCAACCGAAGATGAAGAGCCAATGCAGTTTACGATGGGCGATGGTTCCATGATTCCTGGGCTTGAGCGATCACTATATGGTCTTCAGACAGGTGAAAAGCAGAGCGTGCGTATTGGTCCGGATGATGCCTTTGGTCAACGTGATCCGGAGAACATCAGAGCCATGAAGCGGGAAGAGTTTCCCGCAGATATGGCGCTGGAACCGGGGGTGGTGATCGAGTTTGATACACCAACCGGTGAATCCATAGCCGGTATGATCACTGAAGTACAGACAGATACTGTTAATGTTGATTTTAATCACCCTCTGGCTGGACATGAGGTTACATTTGATGTGGAAATTGTGGATATCAATCCGTCGTAGAGATAAGTTAAAAAATAGAGGGTTATGAAAGCAGGGCATATTCATCCTGTCTCATGCCGGAAGAATTTGCCGTAAACACCTTAAATCCTGTATCTTCCTTATTATGAAAATTATTCTTGCCAATCCCCGTGGTTTTTGTGCCGGTGTCGATCGAGCGGTCGAGATTGTGTCAAAGGCACTGGTACAATTTAAGCCACCCGTTTATGTGCGTCATGAAGTGGTACACAATAAATTTGTGGTGGATTGCCTGCGCAGGGAAGGGGCGGTATTTGTTGAAGAGCTGAATGAAGTGCCGGATGATTCTACGGTGATTTTCAGTGCCCATGGCGTTTCACAGGCAGTACGTGATGAAGCCGACAAACGCGGGTTGAATGTACTGGATGCCACTTGTCCATTAGTGACCAAGGTTCATATGGAAGTTATCCGTCATGCCAGGGCCGGACGCGAATGTATCCTTATTGGTCATGCCGGTCATCCCGAAGTGGAAGGCACCATGGGACAATATAAAAACAAGACCGGTGGCATGTATCTGGTCGAGACACCGGCCGATGTAGAAAAACTGCAAGTTAACGATCCCGATAATCTGGCCTTTGTCACACAAACCACGCTATCTGTTGATGACACCAATGATGTGATGGATGCATTAAGAAAACGTTTTCCCAATATTGTTGGTCCGAAAAAGGATGATATTTGTTATGCCACCCAAAACCGGCAGGATGCAGTCAAGGCACTGGCCCAAAAAAGTGATCTGGTCTTGGTGGTAGGTTCCCCCAATAGCTCAAATTCAAATCGCCTGAAAGAAGTCGCCGAACGTGCCGGTAAACAGGCACGTCTGATTGATAATGCCTCTTATATTGAAAAGGGATGGCTTGAAGGCTGTGAAACTATCGGTATTACCGCTGGTGCCTCGGCACCGGAGATACTGGTTCAGGAGGTCATCGAAAAGTTAAAGGAATACGGTGCTGAAATCACAGAAGAAGATGATGGGCAACGTGAAAATGTTGTTTTCACGTTGCCGAAGGTATTGCAGAGTTAGTTGTTCCAGCAGAAGGTATTGGTGCCCGATTTAAGCCCGGTATTATCAAGAGTCAGGGTTGCGCAATCAGTATCATCATCCTGACCACCTTTGGTTCCGGCAGTAGCAGTAATGGTGAAACAGTCATTATTCGAGGTACCGTCTAAATCACAAGCACCAGTGCCTGGAGTGATATCACCCAGATCAACAGAAATACCGTAATAACCTTCAGGGGAAGTAGTGCTGCAGACAGAGCTATCATAAGCATTACTGACCGTAAAGGAACGCTCCAGTGCACCGGCACAGGTAGATAATGCAGCTTGTGCATCTGAGCGGCGGGACTTCAAAACAGTATCACGATAAGCAGGATAGGCAATAGCTGCAAGTACACCAATAACAACGACTACTATCATCAATTCAATAAGTGTAAAACCGGATTGCTTCTTTTTTAACATTTTATTATCTCCTGTAAATTCTGTTCTATGTATTACAAGTCCAGTTCCTGCCATGATTGTCGACCACTTGGGAAACTACCAATTGCAACACATTTACTGGTTAACTCACCAGTAGAAGATTGAACAATAACACTGACTGTTCCCGGACCACAGGGGCCAGCACCGCCACCGCTGGCACCACCGCTGGCACCATAACCGGTACCGCTATGTACAACAGGGGGTGATACCAGGCCTGCGCCCAGATCAATGGATATGTTAGATAGCTCAGTTCCGGGACTGTTGGAAATAGTGGAATCAAATCCCAGAGCACCAAATGTGGTTGCAGTCCCTGTTTTATAATTCACGGCATAAAGATCACTTGAGCCTTCAGTGTCGCATTCATTTGATGAAGGCAAGTAATCAGAGAACAGCAATAAACTGCTGATACGGGTAGAAGTAGTTACATTTCTTGATGATGGATTTGTTCCATCATAAATCAGATCCAGTTTCCAGCCCTTCCAGTTGTCTTCAATTTCCTGTTCCAGTTCACTCGCTGTAGTTGGAACCGGAGACAGACCAGATGCAGCGAGAGAGCCGCCTGTATCCAGAATTGAACTGTCGTTAAATGTCTGAACACCGCTTACATCCAGCAAATCTGTTGTCAGAACGGTAGCCCATGTAAATGCTCCACCGCTTTCAGGTTCTTTAATACCATAAAAATCCTGTTGTACGGTACTGGACGCGTCACCTGATACAAACATACGACCGGTGCCAAAGAACACCCAGTCATCACCATCTTCATCTGTTCCTGTAGAAACAGCAGAAGTAATTGCCTGATTGGGATCGAACAATGTGCTGAAAGTATTGAGTTCAAGCCGCAAGCGTTCCAGTGTTCCAGTCGGGCTGGAAACAGAACCACTAACAGTCCCGAAATACACTGCATCGTCGATAAAGTCATTGTTCCAGTCAACGGTTTTCATATCACCTGTAAAGCTGGCAGTGGCGGCATCACCTGTAATATTTGCAGTACCATCAAAGCCGGTTTCGAAAGCCTTGGTATTCAGGTTGTATTTATACAACCGCGCACCTTGCAGAGGAGCAGTAACCGTTGTCAGATCGGTAGGACCAGAACCAAATACCAGATACCAGTCGTCTGCATCAGGTGTTTCCCAGTTTCCACTACCATCTGGCACACGTTTTCTGACAACAGAAGGTTTACTGGTAGTAAAGCCAAGATTGGCATTCGTAATTTCTGCAATGACGTGGGGCTCTTTTTCCGGATCAGTGACATCAAAAATCACATAAGCGGAACGGGAAGTTGTGTCATTTGTTCCATCTCCATCGGCATCATAAGTGATACTGCCGCCACCCAGTCGCATACCGATTACCATAATCGTTCCCCAGCCTTTAACATGGTTAATACCGTTGGTATCAACACCCGGTGTAAATATATTGGCATCAAACACCAGAGGGGCACCATCCATATAATAAACATGAGGGTAATTAATTTCGGTTAACCACCGCAGGTGTGGCAACAGATTCATGGGAATATAGGACCACAATTCAGCACCCAGATTATGAGCAGTATTGGTTCCGCTTGTAGTATCAAAGCGTTTGCTTGCGGCATTCCAGAAACCGCCGTTAAATGCATGTACCATACCGTCATTGGCACCCAGATAAATCATCTGACGTCTGTTTTTATAATATTCCCTGAATTCCTTATAAGTGGTATCACCATAGGTGGTATCGTAACCCTCAGCAGGTTCACCAACAACGACGGGTGTAGAGTGAATAATGTCACCAAGTAAGTAATAGGTATCAACTGAACCGTTGCCATCAGTATCCAGCGAGCGTGGACGATAACCGGTTATCCCTTCCTCACCGCGAATAAAATCCACCACATTATCTGCATTAACATCAGTTACTTCCAGATGACGATACAGGCTTGCAGTGCATGCACCACCTGAATAATTACAGAAATTATCTTTGGTGAAGGCAATAATCTCTGCATCTTCTACTGTGCTATTAATGGTCCCACCATTAGCACCATCAACCCAGGTTTTAATCCAGCGTCCACTGCTGGCATTGTCTGTATAGTTGCTACGATTGGCGGTATAAGTTGTAAGACCAGCCAATTGATCTTGCGCATTCCAGATAGGCACAATATTAATCAAATCAACTGTTGAGCCTACATTGGTAAAGGTCACGCCATTGTCTGCAGAACTTTGTCTTTGTACAACCGTTTTGTCATTGGCTGAATCGTAACTGAAGATAAGCCTGTAGTCGGTTGTATAACCATCCAGCTGATCATTGGCATTACTGTCTTCACGGAACAGCCCCTTGTCATCAATAAAGATGGAATGCAGGAATCCAACCCAGGTAATATCATTACTACTACCAGTTACCAGAGGTTGATACAATGCCTGATAGATTGCCCCGACACCTGATGAGTTGTTGGAAACAACCGCCGCAGCCGTACCGGAAGAGACTCTTTCAGAAATAGCATTGAAAATCTGTTTCAACCGATTTTCCAGGTTTGATGCATTGGTGACCAGAAAATAGTTATCAGGAATCCCGTCGGCACCAGCTCCACCGGTGTTATTATTTAATGCATCCCATTCCGATGTGATATCGGGCTGATTATCACCATCTGAATCAGCAAAGCCACCGTACTTTGCGGCGTACCATAACGGGCTTTCAAGTAGTGCAGTGGTACTTGCACCTGCACCATGTGTACGAACACCACGCAAGTCACGGGTAATGCCATCTAAAAAGAAATTTACTGTAGCGCAACTAGTTTCGCTACCACTAGCAGGATATACAACGGCGCCACAGCTTGCATTAATTGCAGCCTGAGTGGTTGTATAGTCACCACCGAGACCATCTGCTTGTTGAGTATTGGTGGCAGAGTCACGGTTGGAAGCCAGATAATAAGTGCCTGCATCCGTTACACCATCAATAATGTACCCCATGTGCATGGTTGCACCGGCTGAAGAACCGGTATTGTAGGCAGTAATGGAAATATTACTGCCAATTACTTCATATTTGAGGTAACCCTTGAAATCAGAGTCGTGGTCGGCACCGGCAGGCGCATTTTCAAAGTTCATGAAAAATTCACCGGTAGTCGCGGTATGACTGATGACCTTGAAATTTACAATTGGCATATCGTTCTCATCACGCCAGTTATATCCAACCGGAATAATTTTTACAGTATTACTACCGACATTCACACTCAGCTCCGGTCTTGGAGATGCGAGTGAGACCGAGAATGTGTCAACAATCTGGCTACCTGATATTGTCGATCTGATATCATTTTTATGAGCAAAATAAGACATACCGGCAATCTTGTATGAGCCTTCCAGACCAGCGGCATCAGGACAGAGCCCCGAAACACTGTCCAGAGTGTTTACTGTAGTGGAACTACAGGTGTCACTCGCCGAGCCGCCTGTAGTACTGCCCACATAATATTGATTACCATTAATCCCCTCCAACGTACCAATTGCATTGGTTTCCGTTGTAATATTCAGACCAGTAATATCACTGGCACCGCCATATTCATCATCATCAAAGGATATTGAGCCGGATGAAAAATTAATGATATTAGGAGCAGAACAACTCGGGTAACCCAGACCACCGCTGGCAATAGCAATATAGGGATCTTTCCATGTCGCTGTCGTCAGCGTGCTTATATAGGTTGAATCAGTTGCACTATAGGATGCGGAGGCCGCAGCCCCGGTAAGATAACGCAGGGATTCCAGATACATTTCACCAATCGGATTACCCCAGTTAACACAGTCATCATTAAGCCAGGAGTTTTGTCCATAATTACAACTATCATAAATATTGTAACCAGTGGGGGGGGCACCGGATTTATAAGTTGATATACGTAAGGCGTTCAGTGTGGATATAATGCCATCAGTATTAGTAAACTTACCGTTAGTTTGATTAATTTCATCAGTAATAGTTGAGATGTTTTTTCTCAAAACACCGCCAGATTTCCCCTTGGAATAACTGCCGGTCATTAAACCGAAGTGAATGGTGTCACTTTCAGCATAGGTTTGTAGTAAGCCAGTTGGTTTGTAACGATTAGTACCTGAATCGAAATAAATTTTACAAGATTCTGTGCCAAGATATGAAGCATTGCAGACCTCTACTCTTATTGTAAATTCACCAACATATTGTGCAGCATTACCAGTATTAGGGCTTGATGAGCTGGCCTGTTCATTATCCCACAGGCATTGTTCTCCTTCCTGTGAGTCCCAGTTCGCCCATTCGCCCTTTCCCACACGCATGCTTGGTGGGTTAGTATTATTCTTTGAATCAGCACCATTCGGTGTTGTTACATTACAGAAGGTAAGCCCATCAGGATAGTTTACGCTGAGATAGGGTGTGTATTTGTTAATATCGTTACCAGCATTGGCATAGTATTTTGCCCATGCATGAGCATCACTTGGAATATAGGCACGTTCAAGTACTGTTTTTGATATAGTGTCAGTTGAGCGTTTACCGCCATAGAGTACCTTGCGTAAAATATCCATGCGTGACATGGATATCCAGTTCAGGAAGTTGCCACTCCAGCTACTGGCCGTACCATCACAGTGATGGTTATTTGTGCCTGTAGCAGTACCTGCGGGATTAAACTCACCACCTGATGAAGTGCTATAGGTATAGCACTTCTCCGGATCAAAATAGCCATAATAATCGACAGTGTCGTTATACGTCTTATCATCATCCAGTGAACCATCACCATCCAGATCATCATAGTCTGTATAGGCTTTGTAAAACAGCTGGTGATCGTTGGATACATTCAGCATCACAATCGGTGTGGCTGTCTGATTGATAATGGGCGGTTCAGCGGCAAAGTCACTGGAAGTGGCTGCAATGCTAACGGATGAAATCAGTAACAGCACAAAATTAACCATGTAGCGTGCTGATAATTTTATCTGGTCATATTTTTTCATCTTCATAGCATTCACCTTGTTTACTCCAAATCAATATCTTGAAAACAGATACAAACTTGGGTTCCTTAAAAATCTGTTTAGTTCTTCACATAAGTGGATTGCAGCATTACCTGTGCCGCTGTTGTGCCGCCATAACCACGGGCGGTAATACGGAAAAGCTTTGAATCTGATGTACAACCTGGGTAACCGGTAACGGCAGGCGCACAGGTGGTAGCGCCACCACCCAGTGGTTCAATGTAACCCATGAATTCAATAATGTAGCGTGGTGCCTGACTAGCCTGACCAATGCCGGTAATACTGCCGGTATAGGTGCGGTAGCGGCCGGCTGTCGTCCAGACATTCAGATTATTACCAACCGCAGCCGTGCCGGTATCACAATTGTCCCAGCGATCGGGAATGAACGTTGCATCAGAGCAACCAAAAACACCATCCGCATAATTTTCATCGTGAAATGAAGGTGTGCAGTAGCCATCAGTACAGGTATCGCCATCATTATTCACAGCAGTATTACCATCATCTGTTCCCGCGTTATAAAAAACAATCGTATGGATGTTGTTACTGTTTTCTATTTCACGTTCACCGGCACGCAGGGCAGCCTCGGCGGCCTGAAATGCAATTTCGCGATCACGGGTATTGCCCGCCATTTTTTCTTCCATGATAGAGGAGCTCATGGATGACACACCCAGAATAGTCATGAGCAGGAGCATGATCAGGCCAACAATCAGGGCAGCCCCCTGTTGTGATTGTGGCAGTCGATTTCTGTAATTTGATGTCATCATTTCTATAAACCTGAAATTAGCTAACAACCATAGGTTGAACCGCAACCACGGTTGCGTAGCTTGATAGTTGATTGTGCTATATAACGCTGATATTTTCCTTGTGAATGTACAGAACTATTTATTGTTGCTCCAGCTAGAGTGTATGAGCTTGTGTCAGTTGTTGAGGCTACCTCATGAATTGTACGCATTAATAATCCAAACCTGACACTCACCACATCATCCCATTGCGTGCCAGTAATGTTATTTGCAGTCGTATACAAATTGGCGACTCCATCCGAATCAGTATCTCGACCGTATAGTACTTGCAGGCTTTCAACGCCCTCAACTATTTCTTCAGCTGCATTCGCATTAATCTTTTTAAATAAAGAAGGATGACCGCCTGCTCCGGTTTGTATTGAATAGGTGATTTGCATTGCTTTAAACACAGATGAGTCACCAGAGTATGATTTAGAAAGGCTCTGTGTTGAGTTACCAGGAGTTACACCTGTATTACCTGAATTATGAACAGTTTGCCCGCCATCTAGTGTATCAGCATTAGATGGTCCTGTTATTTGGGTGATATCTGAAGTAACACAATCACTTATCATGATTATGTCGCCTATTTGAAGTCCATTGTTTTCAGTTGTATGAGTTCTGCCAGAGTTTGCAGGCATTTGCTGAGTAATACGGATACCTGATGAATATGCTCCACGTAGCGTAATTGTATCTGGGGAATTAGATGAACCTTCAGTGCCTTCAAGTGCTGATCCATCAAGGTTTATACCACCACCACTATCTAGATTATTTGTAATGGTCATTGAGTCCATACTAATACAACCCCAATAACCTGCCTTACGAATATCGCTAGCAAGCATATGCATCGCATAACGCGTATTCTCCTGCATACGCCCCAGTTCTTCAGCAGTACGATAGGATTGTTTATTGGCAATAAAAATCTGGATAACCCCATTCAATAACAGCAGACCCAGCACCATGGCGATCATGATTTCTACCAGACCAATACCGTGTTGACGGGAATGTGTATTTACAGAGTGTGTGTATTGATAATTCATGATCAAATCTCTGTCTTGTAGGTAAATGTCTGGATACTGGCATTGCCGATATTGGATGAATCGGTTTCAGCTCGTGAATCATTCCAGCGAATAGTGATTGTATAGATATAGTTGCCTGCGGAAGGCATTTCTATTTTGCCATTACCACTGGGTAAGCGTTGTGATAATGCCTGTTTCCACTCATAAAGATCCATATCGCGAATGCCATTGGCATCACAACTGGTTGGACAACTGGCAGATGAATAGGTCACATTGTAGTCAGTAGCGTAATTAACGCTGCCTCCACGGTTGGCGCGCATACGATCTGCCATGTCATAGGCCAACAGGCTGGCCTGCGTACGCAGATAGGCGCTGTGATTAAAACGCAAGGCATTTAATTGCAGACTGGCAATCCCCAACAGGCCTATAGCAAGAATCACAACAGTGATAAGCACTTCAAGCAGGGTAAAGCCTTTTGATTTGTTTCGCATGTTCATGGTCATTATGGTGTGCAATTGGTTATGTTTTCAGAAGTCAGTCTTGGTCGGCCAGTGTTGATAATCTGGATCTCGCGGCCCTTTGTGTTGCCACGATCATCACACAGGGCAAATAAAACTGTACTGCTGTTGCCATTAGTGCCATCTGCGTTGTAGGCAAGACTGCTGTCACCGGAAGCGTTTGTTTTAATAATAACGCCCTTGCGAGCTATTTCACTGCGCTTGATTAATGTATCCGTACCGGCAGTAAACGTAGTATTTGAATCACCACTGGCAAAAACAAACCAGCCAGTCGTCCATGTTTGAGCGATTCCACCACATGCCAGCGAGCTCACTGCCGCTGTTGAATTAGCAGAACGGCATAAAATAACCTGAACACCGCGCTTGACTGCCTCACTGCGCGCCAGATTGATGTCGGCCACAAGAGAATTAGTTTGTGATACCAGTCGGTTGTTTTTAATCACATCAGTAAACGCCGGAATCGCCATAGTCAAAAAGATCGCCATGACGGCAAGTGACACCATCAGCTCAATCAGCGTAAAACCCTTGTTCATTTTCATATTCATGACCTTTATTTAGCAGGCTGGCGGGGAGATTTCACGTTAAAACCGACCAGTGTCTAGATTCTTCGGATGAACGGGCACATTCTTTATAAATATGTGATGGTGGTCACGTTCGCTACTCCGTGCAAAAAACGTGTAAAGTACGCCCCATGAATTCGGATGTTGTCATTATTGGCGGAGGTATCGCCGGTTTCCTGAGTGCCTATGAATTGCTCCAGCGCGGGGTGAAGGCGACGATTGTCGAGCGTGGCGAGTGCGGGCGTGAATCGTCGTGGGCCGGGGGGGGGATTTTGTCGCCGCTCTATCCGTGGCGTTATCCCGAACCGGTGACGCGGCTGGCCAGTTGGGGGCAGGCGCGTTATGAAGCATTCGCAAACACCTTATATAAAGGGAGCGGCACTGATCCGGAATGGCTAAAGAGCGGGTTGTTGTTTCTGGATACGGAGGAAAAACAGCAGGCGCGTGAATGGGCTGAAAAATTCGATATTTCGCTGGAATTGATTGATTCAAAGCGGCTGTCGGTATTGTCTCCGTCACTCAAGCCTGTCGATGAGGCCATCTGGATGCCGGACGTGGCACAAATGCGTAATCCACGCTTGATGCAGTCATTAAAGCAGTTTCTACTGGAAGCCGGTATTAAAATTCTGGAAAACACCCCCGTTACTGGGCTTAAAATCAGCGAAAATCGGCTAACTGGCATTAAAACGCCAAAAGGGGATATTTCAGCAAACCGAGTGGTTTTGACCGGTGGGGCATGGAGTCGCGAGATTCTGGGCGAGGAGCTGGGCAAGGATTTACGGGTTGAGCCGGTTCGCGGCCAGATGCTGATCTTTAAGGCCAGCCCGGATTTGTTACCCACCATGGTACTGAATCACGGCAAATACCTGATCCCGCGAAAAGACGGACATATCCTGATCGGTAGTACGCTGGAATACGTTGGATTTCAAAAGGATACAACACCAGCCGCGTTTGATGAACTGAAACTCGCTGCCTGCGATATGCTGCCTGAGCTGGCAAAGACCCCGATTGAAAAGCATTGGTCAGGGTTACGGCCCGGCTCGCCGGAGGGCATACCTTATATTGGGCCACACCCTGAGGTCACCGGTCTGTTTGTGAATACCGGTCATTTCCGGAACGGGGTCGTGCTTGGACTGGCCTCAGCCAGCTTATTGGCTGATCTGGTAACAAATAACCCACCAGAACTTGATCCATGTCTATATAAGCTCGATAGATAGTTGATTGAGTTGAAAATATCAGATAACTTCCGAGGATTGTCAGGAAATAGAAATAGACCATGTCTAATTAACTGACTATAATAGTTTGGAAATTAGCCCGATTTTATGTAGGTATTGTATGAATCAGATGAAAAAGACAAACGAGCAAGTCGCTGAAATGCTGAAGTCGTATGACATTATGCCGACCCAACAGCGTTTAAAAATTGCCAATATCCTGTGTGCTGAGCCTTGCCACATGTCAGCCGATCAGGTTTTAAGTGCGGTTAATCAGGAAAGCACTAAGAAGGTGTGTAAAGCGACTATTTACAACACATTGGGTCTGTTTGCTGAAAAGGGCATTATTCGTGAAGTGATCGTGGATAACAGCAAGCTGTTTTATGACTCAAATACCAGTGTTCACCATCATTTTTATAATGTGGATACCGGTAAATTGCTGGATATTGGAGAAGACGAATTGTCTGTCTCAGGACTGCCGGTTTTGCCTGAAGGTACTGTGAATGATGGTATGGAAGTGGTTGTCAGAATTCGTAATAAGTAATCGCGCCGTATTTAATTTTGTCTTAAAAAACCGGTAATACATTTGCCGGTTTTTTTATTTCAGCGATAAAATGTCGATATGCCGGTGTAGCTCAGTTGGTAGAGCAACGCATTCGTAATGCGTGGGCCAGGGGTTCGATCCCTCTCACCGGCACCATATAAAAGGGCGCCGAGCGGGCTACAATGTCAATCTAAGTCCTTGATTTTTTCCTCTAACAGATTGTGCACATTAGAAGTTTCTTTTTGAAAGGAGTATAATTGCGCGCTTTCTGCCGGTTCTCCCGCAACCGGTCTCTGTATACATAAGTCATTTTAGTGAGGTCCCAATGGTCGATGTGGCAAGTTGGTTAAATCAGTGGCGCAAAAATTTTGTACCGTTTTTGAGCTGGATTGGTGAATTAAAAAGTGGTGAGACATTACGCGCTGACGTTATCGCCGGTATTACGGTTGCGCTGGTACTTGTTCCGCAATCGATGGCCTATGCACAGTTGGCAGGGCTACCTCCTCACATTGGTTTATATGCTTCTTTCGTGCCGGTCATGCTGGCTGCGTTTATGGGATCTTCACGACAACTGGCGACGGGGCCGGTTGCAGTTGTGTCATTAATGACCGCAGCGGCGCTTGGGCCGATTGCCGGTGGTGATCCCGCAGGTTATCTGGTTTATGCCGCATTACTGGCATTGATGGTCGGTGTGTTTCAGATATTTCTTGGTTTGTTTCGTCTGGGTGTATTGGTTGACTTCCTTTCACATCCGGTTGTTATTGGCTTTACCAATGGTGCGGCCATCATTATCGGTACCTCACAGCTGAGCAAGTTGTTTGGTGTGAGTGTCGAGAAGGCAGATCATCATTATGAAACCGTCTGGCGCGTTATTGTTGCAGCAACGGAACATACACATATGGCAACTTTGCTAATGAGTATTTTTGCGTTGGGGATCATGATTCTACTGAAAAAACATTTACCTAAAATTCCGAATGTACTGACAGCTGTTGTGGTAACAACGCTGGTTTCAGTCGCTATCGGTTTTAAGGACATGGGTGGTCATGTTGTTGGTGAAGTACCAACCGGTTTGCCAGGTATTGCCATACCAACATTTGATTTGGCTGCCATGCAACAACTCGGTCTGGCTGCGGTCATGATTGCATTGATCGGTTTTATGGAAGCCATTGCGATCGCCAAGGCGATGGCCGGTGAGACACGTCAACGACTCGATACCAACCAGGAACTGGTCGGACAAGGGCTTTCCAACATTGCTTCCGGTTTGTTTCAGGGTTATGCGGTTTCCGGATCGTTCTCACGTTCAGCGGTTAACTTCTCAGCGGGTGCCAAAACCGGCTTTTCATCAATTGTGACCGGTGTTGTAGTGGGTATCACATTGTTGTTCCTGACTCCGCTTTTATATCACTTGCCACAGGCAACACTGGCTTCAGTCATTATTATGGCAGTAATTAACTTGATCAAGATTGCACCGATCAAACATGCCATGAAAGTTCAGGTACATGATGGCTGGGTTGCCATTATTACATTTGCGTTGACACTGGCAGTGGCGCCTCATCTCGAGCAGAGTATTGCGATTGGTGTGATTTTGTCGCTCGGCCTGTTCCTGTATCGCACCATGCGTCCGCGCTTTGTTGAATTGTCTTTACATGAAGACGGTACCTTGCGTGATGCGGAATTATTCAGTCTGGAGCGTTGCAAGACAATTTCGGTTTTACGATTTGACGGTTCACTGTATTTTGCCAATTCCGGTTATTTCGAAAACTATATACTTTCACATGTTGCCAGCAAGCCGGAACTCAAATATGTCATTCTGGATGCAGAAGGGATTAACCAGATCGATGCAACCGGTGAGGAAATGCTGGATGGTGTTTCACAGCGTTTGCATGCTGCCGGAGTCGAGTTATTTATTGCGCGTGCCAAGAAACAGATTATGGATATTTTCAGGGCTACGGGAATGGTGGAACATCTTGGTGAAGATCATTTCTTCCGTACTCGTACTGATTCAATCCAGAAGGCACGGAGCTTGTTGGGAGAAGAAGCGCCGGAAGTGACACCATTATTAAGAACCTGACAGGGTAAGTTGTTATAAAAACGCCGCATATAATGCGGCGTTTTTTTTGAACATAGAGATTATATAGAGTTAAACAAACCGCATGGACAAATCAATTGCCCGTAGGTTCTTGGTGAGCGCCCCAACTGAAATAAAATCCACGCCAGTCTTTGCCAGTGCCGGTATTTTTTCCAGAGAGACACCACCGGAAATTTCCAGTTTTGCTTTTTTGTTATTTAATGTCACTGCCTGTTTTATCTCATCCATACTCATGTTGTCCAGCAACAGAATGTCGGCATCGGCATTCAACGCGATTTCAACCTGCTTCAGTGTTTCGACTTCTACTTCAACGGGTAATGACGGGTTCTGTTGTTTAGCCTGTTTTACCGCTTCTTCAATAGAACCGGCGGCTGTAATATGATTTTCCTTTATCAAAACACCATCGTATAGACCATGGCGGTGATTATCACAGCCACCACATTTTACCGCATATTTTTGTGCTTCACGTAAACCGGGAATGGTTTTACGAGTATCCAGAATTTTGGTGTTTGTGCCTTTTACCTGTTCTGCATAAGTGCTCGCCAGTGTTGCGGTGCCGGAAAGGGTTTGTAAAAAATTCAGCGCAGCACGTTCGCCGGTAAGTATGTTACGAGCAGAACCGGAGAGAGTGCACAATAACTGATTTTCTTTAACGCGAGTTCCATCAGCTACGTTCCACTGAATAGAGATAGTATTATCCAGTTGGCGAAAGACTTCATTAAACCATTCGATACCACAGATGACAGCCGGTTCACGCGAGATAACTTCAGCAGTTGCCTGTGATGATGCAGGAATTAAATGCGCGGTGATGTCGCCACTACCTACGTCTTCTTCCAGTGCGCGGGTGACATCAGCCTGAATAATTTCTTTCACTTATGCGGAGATTTCCAGTAACTCGATTTCAAAAATCAGTGTCGCATTAGGCGGTATCACATCACCGGCACCATGTTCACCATAACCGAGTTGGGGTGGAATAGTCAGCTTGCGTGTACCACCAACCTTCATACCTACTACACCTTGATCCCAGCCGGGAATAACAAAACCAACACCAAGTTGAAAACTGAATGGGTCATTCCGATCCTTGCTGGAATCAAACTTGGTACCGTCTTCCAGCCAGCCGGTGTAATGGACAGTCACCGTTTGACCGGAGCCGGTTGCTTCCTGACCATCACCAACAGTCAGGTCATCACTTACGAGTTCACTCATATTTTTCTGCCTTATTCTTAACGTTGTGATTAAGTAGCCATGATTTTTATGGCTAACTTGAATCGCTGAAATATCTTGAATGCTAATTATAGATCGGTACGACTGAAATAATCATCTGCCAGCTTCTTGGCCAATCCTCCCAGTAAAACCAGACTGATCAAATTAGGCACTGCCATCAGGATGTTAGCGATATCAGCGAAATTCCAGACCAGATTCAACGGGATATAGGCGCCGACGACAACCAGAACAATATAAATAATGCGATAGGGTAGAACAGCACGTTCACCAAACAGAAATTCAGCACTGCGATCACCATAGTAGGACCATGCCAGAATGGTTGAAAAGGCGAAGAATATGAGACCGAATCCAACTACCCAGGCGCCAAATGTACCCAGTGCCATTTCAAACGCATGTGCTGACAACGCCGCACCATTCAGATCGGCAGGGCGCGCATCTCCCCAGGTACCCATGATCACAATGACCAGTGCCGTCATGCTGCAAATCACAATAGTATCGATAAAGGGGCCAAGCATCGCGACCAGTCCTTCACGTACAGGTTCGCTGGTACGTGCTGCTGCATGAGCCATCGGTGCCGAACCCAAACCGGCTTCGTTGGAAAATACACCGCGTGCGACACCATATTGAATAGCCGCCCCGATTGCACCACCACCAGCGGCGTAGGGATTGAGTGCAAGATTAAAAATAGTGAATAGCGCGTCAGGAATTTTTTCAATATTCAAAACAAGAATTAATAGTGCAGCACCACAATAGAGAATGGCCATGAATGGCACAATGCGTGATGCTACCTTGGCAATACGTTTAATACCACCGATGATCACAAGTCCGACCATTACTGCCATGACAACACCGATAATCAGTTTGTATTCGGATGCTGCCGGTATGATGTAGCCAAGTCCGCCAACAACTGAATTGGCCTGTACCATGTTGCCAATACCAAACGAGGCAATGAGTGCAAACACAGCAAACAATACACCGAGCCATTTCATATTCAATGCATTTGCCAAGGTGTACATCGGGCCGCCGGAGATACTGCCATCGCTATGTACATGACGATATTTAACAGCCAGCGTACAGGAAGTGAATTTACTCGCCATACCCACCAGAGCTGTTACCCACATCCAGAACACCGCACCGGGGCCACCCAATGCAATTGCGGTTGCAACACCGGCGATGTTACCGGTGCCAACGGTGGCAGAAAGTGCGGTTGATAAGGCTTGAAAGTGGGTGACTTCACCGGGATCGGTGCTCTTGTCATATCTACCCGAGATCAATTGAAATGCATGTTTGAAACCACGCAACTGGATCAGTCGCAGTCGAATCGTGAGATACAAACCGGTGCCGACAAGCAACACAATAGAAGGGACACCCCATGCAAGGCCAGCAACTTCACCTGACCATTGGGTGAGCGAATCAAGCAGGTTATTCATGATATTTACCCTGAGTTTTTATTGTTGTGCCAATAAGCATACACGAATAAAACAGATATTTTAATGATTATACTGACGCAATGTGAGTTGTTTGCCGCGCTGTGAAAATTCAAGCTGTTTCAGAAAGCTCATGCCGAGCAAGATATCCTGTGAATAGGGGTTGATATTGGCCGGTACATTGGTGAGTTTGATAGTACCGAGTTGTACTTCATCAAGTCGTGTAACATAGGCAGTAATCCTGCCGTTGGCAGTTTCAACCTGAATAGCCGGTCCACGTTTGAGCCCCAGTTGTTGTGCCAGTTTCTCAGGGATTGAAACAGTGGTGGCACCGGTATCCACCATAACTTCCACGTCATGTTGATTGATCCGGGCGGTGGCAACATAGTGGCCATAGTGGTTTCGTTCCAGCACAATTTCATTCACATTACCGGAAACAGCACCGCCTACCTGTTGATTCGGATTACGCTGTTCGTTCAGCAGCTTGTTGAAAAAAAGACTCAAAAAAACCAGTAACAATATCCATGCAATGATAACCATCGCCTTGCCGATCGGACGTGTTGTTTGTGGTTCCTGTTCCATTTGTATTCGGAAATGAAATTCAGATAATGTCAGTTAGTGTGTTGGATGTTTTACGCAAGCTCAGGCTTAACGCAATCGCAATATGCTTGAAAACTTTTGCGGCAATAGCCGGATATTGTTCAAATATTTCATCGAAAGAATCGCGTCTTAAAATATAAAGAGTCACACCGGTAGCAGCCCTGGCCATGGCAGAGCGAGGCAGGTTATCAAACAGCGCCATTTCACCAATAGTACGGCCTTTGCCCAGTCTGGCGAGTACCGAAGGTTCACCGGACAATGGTTTTTTTAAAACTTCCATTTCACCGTGAATAATAAAACCCATGAAGTCACTGGAATCCCCTTCATTAAAAAGAATGTCATTTCTTGCCAGTTCAACCTGACTTAAATAATCATTAAGAATTTTCATTTCATCCAGTGTCAGTTCCTTCAGAATAGATGCCGAAGACAGCGTGTCATGTATTGTGTTTTCCATATTGTTGTTCCTTAGTGACGTCCGCTGAATAATCTGTCTTCAGCGCGTTTGGTTTCTTCATTTGTTCCATATAATACCAGTACATCACCGGCAATCAATTTTGTATGTGGTTCCGGTGCCGGACCACGAATTCCACCGCGACGGATTGCAGTTACCATAATTCCGGTTTTATCCAGTTCCAGTTCCTGCAGGGTATGGCCCAGTGCCCAGGCCTTTTCAGTCAGCACGATTGAATGCAAGTGTTTGCGATTACTTTCAGGCTCATTAATGGGAACAGTTTCATCACCATGAAAGAAACCGCGCAGAATACTGTAGCGGTCAGTACGTACATCACGCACATGTCTGAGAACGGTCGAAACCGGAACACCAAGCAGCATTAATAAATGTGACATTAACATCAGGCTGGCCTCCAGCGTTTCCGGTACAACTTCCGTTGCTCCGGCTTCCTGTAACAGTTCGAGATCACTGTCATCTCTTGTCCGTATCAGGACCGGCATATCCGGTCTGCGGGAGCGGGTGTTCTCAAGAATTTTCAATGTTGCCGGTGTTTCATCAAAACTGATCAGCATGGCAATGGCGCGTTCCAGCCCGGCGGCATGCAGGATGTCCATGTGGGTTGAATCACCATAATTAACTGGGTCACCAGCCTGACGTGCTTCCCTGACACGCACGGGATCAAGATCGATTGCTATATAGGAAAAATTCTCCTTTTCCAGAAAACGGGCAATATTCTGGCCAACTCGCCCGTAACCACAGATGATGACGTGATCATTTAATAATTCTGCATTACGGAAGATTTCACCTCTTATGTGATCGCGCGTCGATCCATAACTGACAGAAAAAATCCGTTTGGCAATATGACCATTAAAACGAATAATGACGGGTGCGAAACCCATACTCAAAAGGATAGAGGCAAGGACAATCTGTCCAACTGTGCCGGTTAACAGCCCGGCAGTAATGGCCAGTGATAAAAGAATAAAACCAAATTCACCACCTTGCGCCAATGACAGTCCGGTACGCAAGGCAACGCCTTTTTCCGTTTTATGTAATAACGCCAGACCCATAATCAATAATGTCTTACCGACAATGATGAGTGCAGTAATGCTTAGCACTGGCAGCCATATGTCGGGCAGGGTATGGATATCCAGCATCATACCAATGGTTACAAAAAACAGACCTAGCAGAACATCACGGAATGGCCGCATGTCAGCCTCAACCTGATGGCGGTATTCGGTTTCACCGATCATCATACCGGCCAGAAATGCACCCAGTGCCAGTGACAATCCGGCTTCATGTGTCAGCCACGCAGCGGAAAGAGTGAATAATAGAACTGTTAGCATGAAGAGATCAGGGGATCGAGTTTTTGCCATGGCATGAAAAATGGGGCGTAATAGCCAATGCCCGATAGACAACATAATAATCAGTACAATGATGCCTTTGCCTAAAGCCCAGAACAGCAGTTCACTAACTGGCAGTTCATGCGTGCCTGATAAAGTAGGGATCAGAATCAACAGCGGGATGACTGCCAAATCCTGAAATAACAGAATGCCCACTGCTTGCCGACCATGACGGGAATGTAGCTCCAGTTGTTCTGATAATTGTCGGATGACAATTGCAGTTGAAGACATGGCAAGAATACCGCCGATCACAAAGGCGGAAATCGTATCGAGCCCGAGCAGCTTGCAAATTATCCCGGTGATCAGTGCAGTGGTAATCACTTGCAAGGCACCCAACCCGAGCACAATATTGCTCATGGCAATCAGACGAGCCAGTGAGAATTCGAGACCAATTGTAAAAAGCAGAAAGACAACACCAAACTCAGCCAGAAAGCGGGTTTCTGAATTATCCGCAATCCAGCCAAGCCCATAGGGGCCAACTAACACCCCTACAACCAGATAGCCGATAATATTGGGTAAATGCAAAAGACGACAAAAAGAAACAGTAATAACCGCTGTTACCAGTAATATCAGAATAATTTCAAAAGTGGAATATTCCATTTGCCCCGTATTTTCGTTGACAAGTTTATTAATTATAGGCTTTCAGTGGTGAGAATTTAGTTAATTTTGTTAATATGGCCAGAATGAACATTGATTCTAATAACGGGTTACTTGATGAGGCACGCTATGTGCCGTCTCCCAATTGTGATGATCGGCCGGAAAATGAAGCTATTAGCCTGATTGTTGTGCATGGGATCAGTCTGCCGCCGGGAGAGTTTGAGGGTAACTGGATTGATGATTTCTTCACTAACCGGCTTGACCCCAAAGCACATGATTATTTTGTTGAGATTGCCGACCTGCAGGTTTCATCACATTTATTGATCCGCCGGAATGGTGAAATTGTGCAATATGTCCCTTTCCATCAACGTGCCTGGCATGCCGGTGAGTCCCGCTTTGACGGGCGTGAACGTTGTAATGATTTTTCCATTGGTATCGAGCTGGAAGGGACTGATGACTTACCTTATGAATATGTACAATATGAAAAGCTGGCCGAGGTGATCAGGGCACTGAAACAGGCTTATCCGGACATCAGTAATGAGCGCATTGCCGGACATAGCGATATTGCACCAGAACGCAAAACTGACCCGGGTGAGGCATTTGACTGGCAATACCTCTATGGACTGTTGGCCTAGTAGTCAGTCATAGACTTGGCTATTATTGTCTGAAGCATCAGCTAACAAAGAGAGAACTGTATAAATGACACTGCTGAGTATTTTAATTGCATTATTAGTGGAACGAATTGTGGAAACCCTGCATGGCTGGCGTGAGCATGGCTGGTTTCAATGCTATTACCAATGGATGTTTCAGCATATGGGCAGTAACAGCTTCTGGTCAGGTCCGGGTGGTGTTATTGCTGTTCTGGCACCGGTGATTCTGGCAGTGATTGTTGTTTTCAGTATTCTGGACATGATCCTGTTCGGGTTTCTTTCCTTTATTGGTGCAGTGGCTGTTTTGTTGTTGTGTCTGGGACCGGGAGACCTTGATGCAGACACAGACAATCTGGTTCGTGCAGTTGAGGAAAAGGATGATGATGCAATAAAGACATGTACCAAAGCCTTGTTAGGCAAGGATGTTGAGCCAGAGACCAAAGTAATGGCAGAAGGCATTATGTCGCAAAGTCTGGAAAGAATTTTTGGAGTGATTTTCTGGTTTGCCATATTGGGGCCTGTGGGTGCGGTTCTGTTTCGCGCCGGTAACAGACTGGCTGTGATTGTTGCTGACAGTGAAGAGGAACGTGAAGGTTTTGCAACAGCAGTCACACGGCTGAATGGTATTTTGATCTGGCTACCGGCAAGATTGACAGCATTGGGTTTTGCCATAATGGGTAACTTTGAGGATGCCCTGCATAACTGGCAAGTACGTTCTGCCGAGACAGAGGCAGACTGGGTAGGTTCAGGCAGAGAGGCACTGGTTGCAAGTGGTATGGGTGCACTGCGACTGGAAACACCGGCCGAAAGTGAGGATGCATCATCAAGTGAAATTTCTGTCAGTGCAATACGTGCAGCAATGGGGCTGGTCTGGCGTACATTAATTGTCTGGCTGATTGTTATTGCCTTGTTGACGCTGGCTGGTCTGGCCGGCTAATCATAAATCAGGGTATGTTATGACGTTAATATACCGATTATCGATAGTATTTCTTGTTTGTTATTCATTTTCAGTGAATGCGGGGCAAGTGGCACGCATTATTATCGAGGATGACAATAAGCAGACGCTCACATTTGCCAAACCGGTCAGCCGTATTGTCAGTCTGGCACCGCATATTACAGAGTTGTTATTTACTGCCGGTGCCGGGGACAGAATTGTCGGTGTTGTTGAACACAGTGATTACCCGGAAGCAGCCAAACAGTTACCGATTGTAGGTAGTGGTTTTGGGCTTGATCTGGAAAAAATTGCTGCACTTAAACCGGATCTGGTTGTTGCATGGCATGGCGGCAATCCTGAAAAACAGATTGAGAAACTCAAGACCATGGGCTTTCCGGTTTTTGAAAGTGATCCCAAGGATATTGATGGCATCACAAAAAACCTGGTGCGTTTCAGTCAGCTGGCAGGTACCGAGGTGGTTGCCAACCAGTTTGTGAAAAAATTTCATAAAAGGCATCGCAAGCTGAAAAATGATTATGCCAAGCGGAACAGGGTGACCGTGTTTTACCAGATTTGGCATGACCCGCTCATGACAGTGGGAAGCAATCATTTGATCAATTATGTGCTTGAGCTTTGTGCCGGTAAAAATGTGTTTGATGAGCTGGACAAGCCGGCAGTCAAAATCAGTCTGGAATCAGTAGTGCAGCGTGATCCCGAAGTTATTATTACCAGCAGGACAGAATCCGAATCCGAATTTAATGCATTAGCGCACTGGGAAAAATGGAAAGAAATGCAGGCCGTTCAGGGCAATAATCTGTTTCTTGTATCACCTTCCATACTTCAGCGACATGGTCCACGCATACTCGATGGGGCAGATGAAGTGTGCAATTATCTAGATAAGGTGCGAGATAAAAAACGGGAATCAGCTACCTCGGTTGAGTAATATTCCCGTTTTCCAGCTTCTACCGCTATAATATATTTTTATTGGCATAATATTCTGGTAGAATCCGCGCACTTGGCAAGATCTAACCAGAGATATATCAGGAATCCCCATGGCTGATCGCAGATTACAGGTTTTTCACACTGTCGCCCGACTTCTCAGTTTTACCAAGGCGGCTGAATCACTCCATATGACTCAACCGGCAGTCACCTTTCAGGTGCGTCAGCTTGAAGAATATTTCAATACACGATTGTTTGATCGGACTCATAACCGAATAAGCCTGACCGATGCCGGTAAGCGGGTTTATGATTTTGCTGAACGTATATTTGAGCTTTATGGCGAAATGGATAATGCAGTACGTGAACTGACCGGTGAAATAAGCGGTGTTCTGATTATCGGAGCCAGTACAACAATTGCAGAATACATGTTGCCGGCCCTGCTGGGTGATTTCAGAGTTCAATATCCGGATGTTGGTGTTCGACTCAAGGTTTCCAATACAGAAGGTATTGTGTCCATGGTTGAAAACAATGTTATTGATCTGGGTGTTGTCGAAGCACCGGTCAGTAACAAGAATCTGGCAGTGGAAAGCTGTCGTCTGGACAAGCTGGTTGTGATTGTGCCACGAAACCATGAGTTGGCCAGTGAGAAGGTCGTGCCTTTATCAAGAATTCTGGACTATCCCTATATTTGTCGTGAAGAAGGTTCGGGTACACGAGAAGTGATTGTTGAACATATGAGTGATCACGGTTTAAATGCGAATGAACTCAATATCACAATGGAACTCGGCAGTCCGGAAGCAATCAAGGGTGCAGTCGAGGCATCAATGGGAATTTCAGTTGTATCGAAAGCAACCATTGCCAAGGAACTGAAACTGGGGACACTGGTTGCACTTGAACTTGATCCACCTCTGGAAAGACCTTTCTCTTTTGTGCATCAAAAGCAGAAATTCCGCATGCGAGCCATGGATGAACTACTTGAGTTTGCGCGTAATTACTGCACAGAGCACAAGGACGATGTTATCTAGTTTTTTATTTTCTCATGTCATCGCGAGAAGAAAACTTTCTTAATACGCTGAAACAGCTTTCACAAAGCGATCAGAATACATTGATGGCATTTGCCGAATTTCTCCTGATTCGTTCCGGCCAGATACAGATTCAGATTGATGAACAGGAAACGAGTATTACCCGTGCCGTGCCCTCACCGGAAGATATTCCCCGTCCCGAAAAAGAAAGCGTTGTAATCGCGATCAAGCGTTTGTCCGCCACCTATCCCATGATCAGCAAGCAGACCATGCTGAATAAAATTTCCCCTCTTATGTCACAACATATTATGGAAGGGCGCGATGCCAATGAAGTCATTGACGATCTGGAAGAAATTTTCCGTAAACGTTACGAAGAAATCGTAGCAGGCGACTGATTACAATATTTCAGAAGCAAAGTCTGCCAGACGTGAACGTTCACCGCGATGCAGGGTAATATGGCCGCCATGTGGCCAGTCCTTGAATCGATCCACAATATAGGTCAGACCAGATGTGGTTTCCGTCAGATAGGGTGTATCAATCTGCCCTACATTACCCAGACAGACAATCTTTGTTCCCGGCCCTGCACGTGTAATCAGTGTTTTCAGCTGTTTTGATGTCAGGTTCTGTGCTTCATCAATAATAATAAACTTGTTCAGGAAAGTACGGCCGCGCATAAAATTCAGTGAACGAATACTGATCCGGTTTTGTATCAGATCCTGTGTTACAGCACGACCCCAGTTGCCACCGGGACTGCCATTGCTGTTTTCTTCCTTGGTCAAGACTTCAAGATTGTCCATCAAGGCACCCATCCAGGGAGTCATTTTTTCTTCTTCAGTACCAGGCAGGAAACCGATATCTTCACCAACCGGAATTGTGACACGGGTAAAGATAATTTCACGATAACGTTTGTCATCCATGGTTTGTGTCAGTGCTGATGCCAGTGTCAACAGGGTTTTACCGGTACCGGCCGTACCCATCAGGCTGACAAAATCAATATCGGGATCCATCAGGAAGTTAAGCGCAAAATTCTGTTCACGATTGCGCGCATGAATACCCCAGACAGTGTGATCACCATGTAAATAATTTTTTATCACTTCCAGCGTTGCGGTGTTCTTGTCAATATTGCGGACAATGGCAGAGAACGGAGGCTCTGATTCCATATACAGACACTGGTTGATATGCCATGCATTAACAAGATCACCGGTCACTGTATAAAAGGTGTGGCCCTCATCATTCCATGACTTCATATCCTTGCTGTGTGTTTCCCAGAAATCAGCCGGCAATTCAGCCGTGCCGGAATAAAGCAGATCAAGGTCATCCAGTACCTTGTCATTAAAATAATCCTCGGCCTTGATACCAAGAACCGCGGCCTTGATGCGCAGGTTAATGTCCTTGGATACCAGCGTAACGTTTCGTTCGGGGAAGTTTTTATCAAGAGCGAGCACAGTGCCAAGAATGGTGTTGTCCGGACGATCACCCGGCAGGGTGGGCGGCAGTTCGAGAGGAACGGTGGTTGTTTGCAAATACAGTTTTCCCGGAACTATGCCTTCACTTTCCGGTGCGGGTAACGGAAGTCCCTGATCAATTTCTTCCTTACTGGCATTCTTGACCAGATCGTCCAGAAAACGACTTGCCTGACGGGCATTGCGAGCTACTTCAGACAGCCCTTTTTTTCCTGCATCCA
>JAOUJV010000040.1 GCA_029882995.1 Gammaproteobacteria bacterium
AATCAGCGGATGATTTTATTAATATGCAGGAAAAAAGAGTGGTTGTACTGGGCGGTGGTGACACAGCCATGGATTGCAACCGCACCTCAATTCGTCAGGGTGCAACCAGTGTAACCTGTGCCTATCGTCGTGATGAAGCCAACATGCCAGGCTCCCGACGTGAAGTGGCTAATGCAAAAGAAGAAGGCGTGAAATTTCTTTGGAACCGTCAACCGGTTGAAATTGTTGGAACCGACAAGGTTGAAGGAGTTAAAGTAATTACCACTCAAATGGGGGCGCCTGATGAACGTGGACGTAGCCGTCCGGAACCGATTGCCGGAAGCGAAGAAATCATCCCTGCTGATCATGTTATTATCGCCTTTGGTTTCAGACCCAGCCCGGCTGGCTGGTTTAAAGACTTTAATATCAATCTTGACGAACGTGATCGTGTTGTTGCTCCAGCCGATGCCAAATACCAGCATCAGACCAGTAACGAGAAAATTTTTGCCGGGGGTGATATGGTAAGAGGCTCTGATCTCGTTGTTACTGCAGTTTGGGAAGGTCGGGAAGCGGCAAAAGGTATTCTTGATTACCTTGAAATATAACAACTATCCACAAAATGTGTGGAAAAGGTCTTTCTCTTAAATGACCGAATTGAAAAACGACCGCTTTTTACGTGCGCTTAAACGTGAACCTGTCGATGTCACACCAGTGTGGATCATGCGTCAGGCTGGTCGTTATTTACCTGAATATCGCAAGACACGGGAAAAGGCCGGTGACTTTCTTAACCTGTGCAA
This sequence comes from Gammaproteobacteria bacterium, assembly GCA_029882995.1. Lineage (GTDB taxonomy): Bacteria > Pseudomonadota > Gammaproteobacteria > DAOVJZ01 > DAOVJZ01 > DAOVJZ01. The sequence goes on from JAOUJV010000040.1 coordinate 777, forward strand.
GACCCCCGAACTGGCATGTGAAGTAACCTTGCAACCACTGGATCGTTTTGATCTCGATGCGGCGATCCTGTTTTCCGATATCCTGACTGTTCCCGATGCAATGGGCACACCGGTTGAGTTTCGTGAAGGCGAAGGCCCACACATCACCAAACCCGTTCGTACCAAACAAGATGTTGAAAGCCTGATCATCCCCGATCCTGAAACTGAATTGCGTTATGTCATGGACGGTGTCCGTTTGATACGTAATGAATTAAATGGTCGGGTACCCCTGATTGGGTTTTGTGGTAGTCCCTGGACATTGGCCACCTATATGATTGAAGGTCATGGCTCAAAGGATTTCGTACAACCCAAGCGTATGCTGTATGAAAATCCGGAACTCATGCATAGCCTGCTGGAAAAGATCAGTGACTCCCTAATCCAGTATCTGAATGGGCAAATTGCCGCTGGTGCACAAGCTGTGATGATTTTTGACACCTGGGGTGGTTGCCTGACTTCCCGTGACTATATTGAGTTTTCACTCACTTATATGGAGAAAATCATTTCCGCTCTGGATCGCACCCACGGGGATCAATACATTCCGGTTATCATGTTCACCAAGGGTGGCGGCCAATGGCTGGAAGCCATGGCAGAAAGTGGTGCTGATGCATTGGGTCTTGACTGGACTATTAATCTGGCCGATGCCCGCTCCAGAGTCCATGATACAGTTGCTTTACAAGGTAATATGGATCCAGCTGTTTTATACACAAATCCTGATCGGATAAGAAAGGAAGTTCAATCCATTCTGCAGAGTTACGGCCATGGACCCGGTCATGTCTTTAATCTGGGTCATGGTATCCATCCCGGGATTGACCCCGAAAACGTGGCCGCCCTTGTTAATGCTGTGCACGAACTCAGCCCGGAATTCCACATCTAGTCACAAAATCCTCTGGTTTCAGCTACTTCCTCGTCTCTTTTTGTTGACGCGGGAAAATCCTCCATTTATAACTATAATTAGCTTTATAAGAGACCTTTATGAAAGGCCCGTGGGGAATGTGTATCCACTATATCTTTAATGGTAGTAGGCAGGCATGAATCATTTTGGGCAACAAGTACTGAGAACCGATGCATCCGGCATGCCGCTGGAATGGATCAACTATCAGGAGGCAGTCAAACTTTATCATCTTGATCAAGTTGCTTATTCCTGTGGCTCCATTTTGTATCAACTGCATGGGGGCTACAATGCCATCACCGGCCTGAGAAGTATCATTGAGGTAAATTCCATTATTGCCACCTATGGTAATAATCATGCTCTGGCCAGAATGCGTGATACCTATACACCACCTCTTAACAATCAATCCCTGTTTGCTCGTGATGCCCATGTTTGTCTTTATTGCGGGAATCGTTTCATATCTCGCGATTTATCACGCGACCATGTCACTCCCATTAGCAAGAGAGGTCGTGACACATGGAATAATGTTGTTACTGCCTGCAAACGCTGTAATAACCACAAGGCAGGACGCACACCGGAAGAAGCCAACATGCAATTACTGGCTATTCCATTTGTCCCCACCCATGCAGAATATATCTATTTACAAGGAAAACGTGTGCTCGCTGATCAGATGGAATTTTTACTCGCACATTTTCCGCGCAAGAGTCCATTACACGAGCGTGTGTCAAAACTCATTCTGAGTTAAGATTTATTTGTCTTTAATTTCTCTGGTAAGCCGTAATGTCTCTTTGGGATGATATTGCTGAACATATTTCCAATAATACCGGCACTGCGTTCGAAATAAAAAACAGGAACAGTATCAGTGGTGGCTGTATCAGTTCGGCATTTGTAATTGATAATGGAGAAACACGTTATTTTGTTAAATTAAATCATCATCATAAAGCAGATATGTTCAAGGCTGAATTTCATGGTCTAAATGAACTCTTCAACAGTCATACCATTCACGTACCACAACCGGTTTGTACCGGCACCAGTGATGAACAATGTTATCTGGTACTTGAATTTCTGGAAACAGGTTCGTCAAGTCATGCAGGACACCGGATATTGGGACAAAAACTGGCCGCCATGCATCAAACAACGCGTGATCAATTTGGCTGGGATATAGATAACACGATTGGCTCTGTCCCTCAAATCAACGATTCCGATTCCAGCTGGACAGCTTTTTTTAAAACCCGACGACTTGAATTTCAGCTCGATTATGCCAGCAAGACCGGCAACAGCGGCCGTATCATTGATCGTGGATATCAGTTATGTGAGCTACTGGATGGTTTCTTTACTGACTACAATCCTGTTGCTTCACTCTTGCATGGTGATCTCTGGTCAGGAAATTATGCATTTTTAAAAACCGGAGAGCCGGTTATTTTTGATCCGGCTACCTATTACGGAGACAGGGAGGCTGATATTGCGATGACAGAATTGTTTGGCGGCTTTTCAGGTGAATTTTATGCTGAATATAACAACTGTTACCCGCTGGATAGCGGCTACAAGACTCGAAAAACTCTTTATAACCTGTATCACATACTGAATCATATGAATATGTTTGGAGGAGGTTATCGGAGTCAGGCTGAAAGTATGATTAATTCACTCCTGTCAGAGTGCAGTTAATCTTTTATTTCCTTTCCAGCTCTTTTACCTTTTGCTCGGCGAAGGTTTTCATGCGGTAGTTTAAATCACTGGTCAATGTCACATTACGATATGCATTTAGTGCTGACTTATGGTCCCCTTTTGCTTCCAGTGACAAGGCAAGTCCCATCCACCAACGGCCACGATCCGGTTTTACCCGAAGTACATCCTGATAAATAACAATGGCACGATCATATCTACCCAGTTGCTGATACAGTGTTGCGCGCAGTGCATGATAGTCAGCCTGTGTTGCGACATCCGGTGAAATACGCTCCAGCATCTGAAGCGCCGGTTCTACCAGCCCTTTCTCTGCCAGCACCCTTGCATAAAGCTGTATAAATTCAAGTTGATATGGATATAACTCTATCCCGTCTGACAAAACCGTCAGTGCTTCATCCATGCGCTGGTTACGCACCAACAGGTTCGCAAACAGATCACGTGCAGTGATATGTTTTGGATCTACATCCAGACACTCCTTGAGTGACTGTAGTGCCAATGAGAAATAACCATCCTTTAATTGACGAACCGCAGACTGGTAACTCATTTCAGCCTGTTCTGCACGTGACAGTGGTTTGTTTTTCCTGATAATTTCACCGGATTTTTTCTGCGATTCCTCTACCACTACAGCAGGTACCGAAACGGCTTCTTCTTTGCTTTGTTCAATCTTGTTTGCGGTTGTTATTTCCAGATCAACATCCAGCAATTGTTGTATCCCGTTATCGTACAGACCGGAAACTCTGGATTCATTTTCTGAAGATGGTGCTGGTGTTTGTTCCTTTATGTGCTCACTGATGACTGGCTGTGGTTCTATTATTCCATCAGGCTGTCTATTTACATGCGCTGTAGCAGCAATATTTTTTTGCGTTTCCACGGGTAGAAAAAGTGAAGAAACCTGTTTGTAATACCCTTTCTGCCAACTAAAAACAGCAGCAATTATGATAGCCAGTACTACACCCGAAAACAGGATAGTTTTTATTTTACCCTGGCCTGACATATCCGCACTGGCAAGGCCTTTAATAATATGATTGCCATCACCCTGAGTTTCGGCACTGCGTGACTCAAGATCCTTGAGCATTTGATTAATCAGACTCATTGCACAAACCTCTGCACAATATTGATTAGCTGACTTGCATAAAAATTATATCCAATAGCAATAATACCGGCACCTGTGACAAGACCAAACCACCAGACATTACTGACAATACGGCGACGCGGTGCTGTTGATTCGGTATCATTAATCGCACGCGTGATGTGTTTTTTTCTGATTTCGTGTTTGCCCTGCCCGTAAGCTGATAGCAATGCCTTATTACATATAATATTTATCAATCTGGGGACACCTCGGCTTGCCCGATACAACTCCCTGACACCAGATGATGAAATAATCGGCTTGCCCCGGTATCCGGCTACTGACATCCGGTGATGAATATAGTTTTTTACATTTCTTTTATCGAGCGGGGTCAGACTGTATGAAAACGAGATACGTTGTTTCAACTGACGTACAGATGGATGTGACAACCTTTCATCCAGTTCCGGCTGACCAAAAATAACCACTTGCAATAACTTACTCTTTTCGGTTTCCAGATTGGTTAGTAATCTGACTGCCTCCAGTGTTCCCAATGGCATTGCCTGTGCTTCATCAATGCACAATACAGCCTTTTTCCCTTGTGCCCTGATTTCAATTAACCGTTTGGTGATTAATTTAACCAGTTGGTGTTCTGCCACATTCTTACCTTGTACACCCAGTTCTTCAGCAACACCAAGATAAAGAGCACGTGATGACATAAACGGGTTAGGTATATAGGCAGTTACAAATTCATCTTCAATTTCATTCAACAACTTTCTGCACAACAGCGTTTTTCCTGTACCGACTTCGCCCGTAATCTTTATAAACCCCTCACCTGAACGCAGTGAAATAAGCAGTACATTCAGCCCTTCCTGATGACAGGACTGATTAAAAAAGAACTGGGTATCAGGTGTAATGGAAAATGGCATTTCCTGAAGATTAAAATTTTCCAGATACATTAGCCTGCTCCTCTGTTATTCCGCTGCCGCACCAAATACTTCTTTTTTAGCGCCATAATGAAAACCGCGCCGTGAAGACTTGATGGAATTCGCCGCTTCTATTAATGAATCACGCCAGCCCTTATCACCACCGATCACGACCGGACGTAATAGAATAACAAGCTCACTTTTAAGTGATGATTGTTTTGTATGTCTAAAAGCAGAGCCTATGAAAGGGATATCACCCAGTAACGGCACAGAGGCCACATCTTCCCGTGTGGTATCCTTCATTAACCCACCAATAACAACCAGTTGACCCGAGCCGGCACGAATCACACTATCGGATTCACGAATACTGCTGAATGCCAGTGGTAAACTCTGATCCTGCCCAGCCACTCTTATACTCTTTGTCTGGTCTGATACCTCACTCACCATAGGGCGAATATGTAAAATCACTTCCTGCTTTTCGTTAATCTGTGGTGTTACATCCAGTGCAATACCTGAGAAAAACGGTGTCAGAGTAATATCAGGAGAAACTACGCTATTAGTTCCACTGGTTACAGTAGAACTGGATACTTCTGTAACAAAGAATTCATCATTACCTACCTTGATGACCGCTTTTTGATTATTCAATGTGGATACTCGGGGGCTGGATAAAACCTGCACATTGCCTTGCGTCTCAAGCAATTCAATAAATGAGGTAAAGTCATTGAAGTTCAGTGCCAGTGTAAACACACCACCAAATGCCGCCACTTCATTACCGGCAACCTGACTTAGTGCAGTTGGTGAAAGATCGCCAGTATTACCGCTAATACCGGTTACACCCGCACCTGAAGTACCAATAGCCGAACCGCCGCCAGTCTGGCCAAAGACTGCCGTGCGACCCTTATTGTTTTCCGCAATGCCTGCCCAATTAATACCGGACTGAAAACCATCATTCAATTCCACTTCCAGTATTTTGGCCTCAATCACCACTTGTCTTTGTACAATGCTCTGGATGGTTTCGATAAAATGCTCAACATCTCTTAATTCATTGGGCAATGCCCTGACCAGCACTACGCCGGACTGTGGGCTCGCAACCACACTGCGTCCACCTTCCGTTCCCACTACCATCTTGAGAGTCGCAGATAATTCTTTCCAAAAGTCTGTAAATGTTTCTGTTACTAACTCTGTGCCAGAAACGGTATCAGCAGCTGAATTATTATTGTTTGCCGTATCATCCGAACTACCTGCCTGACTGACTTCACCGGAGCTGACACGCATACGCGATGTACCACTGCGCTGTATATTCAGATAATTGACCTGAAATACCTTTGTGCGCATACCGGCACGAATCACCTGATAACCGGTTCTGTTTTTACGATATTCATAACCATATACATCACGCACTGTTTCCATGACTTCGTCAATCGTAACGTTTTTGAGTTTTAATGAAATGTTACCGCTCACTGACGGATGTACAATCATGTTATAAGTTGTCCCATCGACCAGCCCCATAAAAAATTCTCTGGCGGATGCATTATCAACTGAAATATCAAAACGCTGTTCCACCAGCTTACCTTCGGTATCCGGCAAGCCCATATCCAGCGGTGGCAGTAACCCCTGCTGTATGTCTGCAGGCGGAATACTCGGCTCTTTTGCCTTTTGCGCTGTAGCGTTAATGCCGTCGTCCAGTATGCCTGTCATTCGATCAATGGATGTCCCTTCCTGTGGCGGCGAACCTGAACAGGCACTCATCAAGGCAAGAACAATCATCAGGAACAATCGTTTTTTATTTATTCTATTCACTTTTGCAACTCCTTCCGGATCACAGGCGCCTTCACCTTTTCCGGTAACAGTGATACCTGTAATTCCTTGTTATTCGACTTTAACAATACCTCTGACGGTCTGATAGCAAGCACGGTCATTCCATGTATGTCATCTCCCTTTTGCACAGATTGACCATCAATAATGGCAACCCTTCTTTCTTTTCCAATTATGATCGAACTGACCTGCATACGACTTTTTGCATTTCCATTTTTCCCTGACGCATCCTGAACATAATTTACCGGGCGCGTTGGATCGTTCAGTTCCGCATGGGCTGAAACCATCGATATCAGTAAACCAATTACAATGCCTGTTCTAAACACCAATCCACCCCTTATCCAGGCTCAGCGTATATACCTTGATAATAACTTTCGCTGTCGGATATTTTTCAGTTTTAAATTCAATCGCATCCCAATAGAGTTTCCACTCGAGTTTTTCCAGTGATTGCAAAAACGCAAGCGTATCCAGATAACCGCCCTCTATTTCCATTAACAAACCATGTCGAAAAATACCTGCAGATTCAGATGCTGACTGTACAGTATTGCTCTCTTTTGGCTCAATCAGGGAGACGGCGGGTATGCTTTCCATGCGTACCAGTTTTATATTTTTACTTTTATGTAATACATCTTCCAGAACCTTGGGCATTTGTCTGGGTGTGATTAAACCTAATGTTGCATTTTTTAGCTTGTCATCAATTACTGAGATGTCCTGCTTCAGTTTTTCCAGAGCCGACTTGTTTGCCTTGTCTGGGTCAACCTTGTTTTGCTGCATAATGCTGTTTATCTGTATTTCCAGACCACTTACCTGATTATTAAGTGACTGAATTTCGCTCATTGCACTTTTTTTATCTTCCTCAAGCGGGCGCAACAAAACGCTGTCCCAGATAACATAAATACAGACAATGACAGCGGCCAGTAACATTATTCTTTCACGCTGATTGAATGCATCAATTCTTGTAATCAGTTTTTCCAGCCTGTCTTTCATTGTGTTATTTCCTGGCCGTTCGATAACAACATGAAATCAATCATTGCGATATTATCTTTGGCACGATTCATGCTGAATGTTTCAAAATCCACACCATGGAAAACCTGTTCGCCTGATAATTTTTTCAAATATGCAGGCACTAGTGCCGGGTCAAGGCTGCGCCCTGATATATTCATATCATTCCCCCCGCCTGATATCTTAAAGCCTGTCAGCCAAAGACCGTTGACATGCTGACGCGCCATTCCTTCCAGAAAACCGGCAAAACCTTTTGTACTGATAACCGGAATATCATCGATAGCACCCAGTATTTTGCGTTTCATGGATAACTCAGCTGCACCTTGTTTTACTTCGTACTCCAGCACGGTACTTTTTCTTTTTGGTTTGAATTTTTTACTCACTTCAGCAAGGCGTTCTGTTGTCTGTTTTTGTTTGACCTGTAATGCCTCGACTTCTCCCTTAATACTGGTGACATGCCAGAAAAACACACCATATATCAAAAGAAAACCGACCAATGCAAAACCGGATACATTCAGAATATTTCTACCGGAAAAACGATCTACCTGTTTTCTCAGTAATGGCTGAAATAAATTGATCTCCTGTTGATGCATGATTAATGCATACTCCTTAATGCAGCACCGATGGCGGGCATGCAATGTGTTTGTAAATTAATATCAACTGGTACTTTGCTATTTATAACAACATCAATATCAATCATGCGTGACGTAATACCAAGGTTTTCATTCAGATGATTAATCAGATCCAGTGAGTTTTCGTTGTCTGCTGAAATGACCAACGTCTTTATTGGTGACTGAGCATAATGACTTTCGTAGTAATCCAGTGAACGTTGCACTTCCAGTACAACAGAATCGTAGGCGCGGGTGCGACTATCTTCATCACTTGCTGCAAACAGAGTTTGCGCTCCTATATCAAGCACTCGGGTCAGGTACAGTACTGACTGACGACATAATGTGATCAGCCCACCTTTATCTGACAAATACAAAAACGCAACACCGGAGACATCTTCGGGTAACATTGAAGAAATATTTCTTTGTGACAATTCCGGGATATCAATAATGGAAATATCCAGACCTGCACCTTGTATTAGTTCCACTTTTTTCTGAATCAATCCAGACTGCGCAGCGACCACATACATCATTCTTGGGCGATTGCCATGCGACTGACCGGGGATATCAAACACATCAATCACCGCGTCATCAATATGAAAGTCGATCATGTCCTTGATGCGCCAACGCACAGCAGCCTTTAACTCTCCTGCTTCCACATCAGGCGCTTCAACAAATAGCAGGGTATATTCACCCGGCTGTAATACATGAGAACAGGGTGACCCTTTAAGATTGAATTCATCAACCAGACTTGCCAATACCTTGGCCTGATTTGTCACATCACAGGTGCGATAGGCACAAGCCTCGAGTGAAGGCGCTTGCCCTGCAGGATGAAGAATTCTGGATATACCAATACCGGCGCTGTCTATTGTCAGACCAGCCAATCCATCCTGCTTTTGCTTGCGTTTAAATAGAGAAAACAGTGTCATTTCCCCCTGTTATTTTTCTAGTTATATTTGTTACGATCAATTTCTTTAAAAAAAACAATATCTTACAAAATATCGGCCGTCACTACTCCAACATTAAGTATAGATTCGTTTTTAAATAATTACAGGAGGAAACTGCTTTAAATAGCTGATATATCAGGGGGATTTTGTTTTGCTATCTGCCTTCTTTCAGGAAAATAGTTTCACTTTTGCCTCGATATATCCCGAAGGTGACCCGGGCGGCGGCGGGGTTATTGTCGTTTATATTGTCACCATCCCAGTCATATTGCATGTAGGCAGGAATGACGACATTGATATCAGCTTCACCGGTTTTACCCGCACCGGGTGCCTGTAAAATCAGGTTAAAACTGCCTTCTGATCCGACCAGATCAGGCGGTGACTGGAACTGATCGCTCGCCGGTGCCGCAGTTGTACAACCGCTACCACTCACACCGGGGTTACCGGTGTCATGAACACAGGTATCCACGGTGGCATCAAGCGCATCCGTACCAGAAACATCAGTAATAGTCACGGTTGCCGGTGTGGTGCATATATCACTTGCGCCCGCGTTGGTGAAACCGGTGCCATCATAATATTGCACGACCATGGGGACATTCATATCAAGCAGTTCAGAACCAAAGGCATTGGATAAGGCAATTCGTCCAAAACGAATTTCTGAAGCACCAATTAATGCGTGATCATTACCGGGTGTAACATCGGTATCCAGATCAAGTGTATTCATCACCACATTGTCACTGTCTTCCGGAGCAATACCGATATTAAACGCACTGTAAGGACCATCGGCATTATCATCTTTGCCAGGCGGTGGTGGATCAGTTGATTTAAACAGGGCAACCGGATAATTAATAACGGCAATACCATTACCCCAGCTACCGGTGGGTGAACCTGCCACATCAAGTCGACTGGTTAATTCTGTTGGTGTACCAGCCGGATCATTGACAGCACCAAAATTCAGATCCTGTGTGACTGCTAGATCATCGCTGAGCGGCAGTTTTGCAAACACATCGGTGTAGTTGCTGGTAGTATTGTTCGCTGTATTTTGTGCTGTTAATGTAAAGTTGGCATTAAACACTTCTTCCATGTAGGTATAAGTCGTACCACAGGCCAATGTACTGCGGTTGGTAATGGAGGGGGCAGATAATGCAAAGTGTGAAGGAATAAAACGGCCAACATTCGTTACTGTACCGGTGACATCAATACCACTGCCCCAATAGTTATTACCTGTAATATTGGCATTGACTGACATAATACCGACTTCATTCCAAACCAGATCCAGATTACGCTCCCCGGATGAAAAACCGGATATATTGATGGCTTCATTACCAGCACCAATGCTGTTTACATAAAGTATCCCATTGCTTCCTGTCGCTGGTGCAACAACCGTTGATGTCAGATCAACTGTCGCCCCTTCTCCGCCAAAACTGGCAGTGAATACGTTATCGCCCAAAAAGGCGTCACCATCAGGAATACCGTCATTGGCAACACTAATGGCGTCACTGTTATCATCATCGCTTGCTTGCCATTGCATGGCTGTGATGGTGGTACTGAACATTTGTCCTGCTGTAGCAAATACAGTTCCTGTTTCATTATTGCTATATGATGTATCACCGGATGTTCCATTGATTAGACCATCATCACTAAAATCAGCCAATCTTAATCCACTAAAATCAATATTAAATCCGAAAGGTTTGGTAATAATAGTGCTGGAAGTGCCGTTGCGACTGTTTTGTTTCAGGTTAAGCGTATACTTGCCTATATCAGTTGTATCCAGATTAAAACTGGCAACACCATTTACAAAGGTTAATGCATTTACACCCGTCAGGTTATTTACTCCGGGATCAGTATCCGGGATTAATACGCCATTTATTGTTGGTGCGGCTCCGGCAGGATCGCTGACATCCCTTGTTATCCATGCTGCCATGTCCGGTGTCGCGTTATAGTCGGTATTCACAGTACAATCATTCTTCAGGCGCGTTACTGTCATGGATTGTGGTTTACCCGCCACCTGCACAGTATCGTTGGTAATACTCAATGATTGTGTCCCATTCACAAAATCAAACGCAGCAGATGTTGTTGTGACAGCTGCACTGGCATCCTGTACGGTAACAGTTACATTTGCTGTCACTGCCATACCTAATTCAAGAGTAACTGCACCACTGTCACCGACAACAAACTGATAAGTAGCAGCACCATCATCAGCTGTCCCATTATTTAACGTGCCTGCTGCTGTGACTGCAGCCCAGTCACCACGACTGTTTGATACTGTGAGAGTGACCTGTCCCACATAACTGGTCACTGTGGTACTGCCATATTTTGCTGCAATACTGATTTCCGCATTACCCCCATCACACACACTGGCTGCTGCAGGTACAATTATTTCAAAATTATCAATGCTACCGCACACACTGGCAGTACTGGTTGTGATAACAACATTATCAATATACAGGTGATCACCATTTGTCATCCCGGCGGATGTCATAAAACGTATTCGTGTATTGGCGGCCTTGTAGGCAGTAATGTCATAACTTGCTGCCTGATAGGATGCATCTGTTGCTGTGCCGGAAAAGGTGTCCAGCGTTGTCCATGTACTGCCACCGTCACTGGAAATTGAAAGTGTTACAGTATCGCTTGCCTCCAGACTGTCCCGACGATAATCAAATGCCAGTGTTGCTGTTGTTGCTGTGCTGATATTGAATTCGCGTTGAATACCTTCATTACCATCCCGAAGCCGTAATCGCCTGTCACCACTATCAGTAGTAATACGAATATCACCATTGTTGGCACCATCTGATTCATTGATCTCCAGCCAGTCAGTGGCCCAGGCCAGAGTGCCGGTTGAATTACTGTAGCTGGTAACAGAAAAATCATCGGCATAGGTATTACTGGCAGAAGCACTGAAAACAAGATCAGCATCTTCTGTTCCATATTCACTGTAGGTACCATCAGTAATATTGATATTCACTGACGCAGAAGTGGAATTGCTCAAGCCCAGCACCACCTGACCGTTATCCGCTGCAGAAAACACGTATGTACCTGCACCACTGCCACTATTAGTCAGCGTGCCTGAACCGGACACGAGAGACCAGTCACCGGTACCGGTTGATGTAGACAGGGTTATTGTTCCTGTATAAGCCGTATCGACTGTATGTACACCGTCATGATATGCAATAGTCACATTCTCGATAGCACAGCTATCGCCGAAACCATCATGACTAATGGAAAAATGAGGCGTGACAGGAAGTGTGTAATCAATCTGGATATTATCAAAGAATACCCTGTCATTTCTGCCAAGAGAGGGGGAACTTAAAAAACGTATTTGTGTATTGGATGCAATATAAGTTGTGATGTCATAGCTGATGGTCTGATAACTGATGTCTGTTCCCGGGCCGGTAAAACGATCCAGTTCTGTCCATGACACACCACCATCACCGGAAACCTCTACCTTTACATAATCATTGGCATTATCCAGCCCACTGCGCCGATAGACAAAACTCAAGGTTGCAGCTGTTGCACCGGTCAAGCTGGCTTCGCGATAGACACCTTCTCCTCCGCCATCATTATCTTTTATCTGTAACCGATAACTGCCCGAATTCCAGACAACCTGAATATCACCATTGGTAGCGCCATCTGATTCATTGACTTCAATCCAGTCAGTTACCCAGTTTTGAGTACCGTTGTTGCCGGCATAGGAAGTACTGTCAAAATTATCGAGTACCGTCTCGGCCTGTACTGACAAGCCGAGCAAAGATAACAGTAAAAACTGCAGAAACATTAACAGAGTAATTGCCGGGCTCTTGATTTGCATGCACCAAGTATAGCGTCAGGTTTTGGGAAAAAATAATCAGGTTAAATAGTATTGACAAGTAATTCCGCCAAAAATGGCAACGCCAAACCAGTTATTATTCAGGAAGGCACGGAAACATTTTTCAGGTTCACGTTTGTAAATCAGGTATTGCTGATAACCGGCCATACCCGCTGCTACCACAATACCCATATAGTAAAAAATACCAAACTCAAGATGACGACCTACCAGTATCAGAACCCAGATTAGTGTCAGTTGAATCAGTCCAATAATAATACGGTCGGCATCACCAAACAGAATAGCCGTTGACTTGACACCAATACGCAAGTCATCCCTGCGATCCACCATTGCATACATGGTGTCGTAGGCGGTTGCCCATAAAACTACGGCAATAAACATAAGCCAGGCCACAACCGGCACCTCACCCGTTTGTGCAGCAAAGGCCATGGGTATTGCCCATCCAAATGCTGCGCCCAGATAAGGCTGGGGTAAATAGGTATAGCGCTTCATAAATGGATAGGTTGCTGCCAGAAAGGCACCGACAAAAGACATCATGATGGTAAGTTTATTCATGAAAAGCACCAGCACAAATGCACTAACACATAATACGGAAAACAATATCAGCGCTTCTTTAGAAGAAATCTTGCCAGATGCAATCGGCCTTTCACGAGTACGTGTGACATAGGGATCGATTTTACGGTCAGCATAATCATTAATGACACAACCGGCCGATCGCATTAAGATAACGCCCGTCACAAACACAAATAAAACCAGTCCATCGGGATGTCCCTCTCCTGCAATAAATAATGCCCATAGAGTCGGCCACAGTAATAACAGAATCCCGATCGGTTTATCCAGGCGCATGAGCAGGGCATATTGAAAAAGACGTTCGTTCATTAACCTACATTCCCGTATTTTTCTGTTTCACCCAGCCAGCGACGCACAATAAGTCTGGCGTTTTCAGGATAATCAACCAGTAACTCTTCCGATACTTTATTTACCTGAGGTATTAATGCCTGATCGCGGATGATATCAGCAATATGGAATTGCATCATGCCAGTCTGACGTGTTCCCAGTACTTCACCAGGCCCACGTATTTCCAGATCATGCTGGGCGATTTTAAATCCATCACTGGTCTCACGCATTACTGCCAGACGTGTCCGTGAATTTTCAGACAACGGTGCCTGATACAACAGCACACAACTACTTTTCTCACTGCCGCGACCAACACGACCTCGTAACTGGTGTAATTGTGATAATCCAAAACGCTCTGAATTTTCTATTACCATTAAACTGGCATTAGGTACATCAACACCGACTTCGATCACCGTAGTTGCAACCAGTAAATCAATATCGCCCAGTTTAAAGGCGCTCATTACCTGTTCTTTATCCACCGGTTTCATCCGCCCATGTATCAGTCCAACTTTCAATTCAGGTAAACACTCCTGTAATAATACTGCCGTATCTGATGCAGCCTGACATTGCAGTGCTTCTGATTCTTCTATCAATGAACAAACCCAGTAGGCCTGACGCCCTTCCTTACAGGCATGATGAATACGGGCAACGATTTCATCACGCCTGTCACTGGAAACAACAATAGTTTCCACTTCCTTGCGACCCGGCGGTAATTCATCAATGATGGACACATCCAGATCAGCATAGGCAGTCATCGCCAAAGTACGCGGGATAGGGGTGGCTGTCATAATCAGCTGATGCGGGTATTGTTTTCCGTTTTTGCCTTTTTCACGCAAAGCCATCCTCTGGTGCACACCAAAACGATGTTGTTCATCAATCACAATTAAGCCTGGATTTTTAAATTCCACTTCATCCTGAAACAGGGCATGCGTACCAACAATGACCTGCGCCTTGCCAGTTGCAATTTCTTCCAGTGCCTGTCTGCGTTCGGTTGCTTTCTGTTTTCCCGTCAGCCATGCAACATGTATACCTAATGGTTTCAGCCATTGGCAAAAATTATTAAAGTGCTGTTCAGACAAAATTTCAGTTGGTGCCATGACGACCGCTTGCATACCGGCTTCAACAACAGACAGTGCGGCCATGATGGCGACCAGTGTTTTTCCGCAACCCACATCTCCCTGTATCAGCCTTTGCATCGGGCAGGGTTTAAGCAAGTCTTTTTTAATTTCCTCAATTACCTTTTTTTGTGCGCCGGTTAGCTCAAAAGGCAATGTGGCAAGCAACCGGCTTTCCAGTGCACATTTAGCATTAATGACTGGGGCATGATATTTTTGCGCCCGCTGGCGTAATTGTTTCATGCTTATTTGATGCGCAAGCAGTTCCTCAAAAACAAGCCGCTTTCTTGCCGGATGGTTATCATCCATTAACATGGAGAGAGAAATATCTTTAGGCGGTCGATGTATCCATTGAATGGCATCATGCAGTTCCGGAAATCCGATTTTCTGGCAAACTGATGATGGTAATAATTCCTGCAAAGGTATTTTTTGCAAAAGTGCCAATGCATTATCTGTTAATGATCGCAATGTCAGTTGATGTACACCTTCTGTTGCCGGATAAACTGGTGTGAGTGTCTCCTCGGTTGACAAGGTTTCAGTGTCTTCAATAAAACTGTATTCCGGGTGCACAATCTCGAGTGATTGAGGACCGTTTCTGACCTCACCGTAACAACGAATACGTCGCCCGCGAGCCAAACCTTCTTTCTGTACCGATGAAAAATGAAAAAACCGTAATGTAAGAAAACCGGTTCCATCACTGATGCGACACAACAACATCCGGCGGCGGCCGAATTTTATATCTGAAAGCTCAACAATACCTTCAACAACGGCTGGCTCATAAGGCTGGAGTCTTCCAATCGGTGTAATGCGCGTCCGATCTTCGTAGCGTAAAGGCAAATGAAACAGGGCATCCTGTACAGTCACAATTCCAAGACGTTTCAATTTTTCTGCTGTCTTGTTTCCTATTCCTTTCAGATGGGTGACAGGGCAGGCTGCCAACGTGACAGGTTGAGTTCCGGAATTTTTCTCTGTCTTGTCAGCAACTGTATCCATAAAAGATATCTTGTTGTAAAACGCTTTCCTTTTTTCTTTAATTCTCAATAACCATCACTGCGTCCATTTCCACACCGGCATCCTTTGGCAGCGATGCTACTCCGATTGCGGCACGCGCGGGATAGGGTTCACTGAAATACTGGCTCATGATTTCATTGACTACCGGAAAGTTGGACAAGTCTGTTAAAAATACATTTAGTTTTACAATATCAGCCAAACTACCGCCTGATGCAGAACACACTGCACTCAGATTATCAAACACGCGTTTGATCTGCACACTGATATCACCGCCCACCATTTCCATTGTTTCCGGTACCAACGGGATCTGTCCGGAAAGATAAACTGTTTGCCCGCACTTGACGGCCTGAGAGTATGTGCCAATCGCTTTTGGCGCCTTGTCGGTACTGATAATTTCTTTCATATTTTCTAACCTTTTTAATTTTAAACCTTTCAACCCTGAAGTTTTTATTAACCTCTCATTCGGTTTATACGCACCACCATATCGAGGTGTTTAACATTACGCATTATGTCTGCAAGATGGTTTCTGTCTTTCACATCAACTGTAAATCTGAGTGTGCTCGTAAGACCGTCACGCTCCTTGATTTCAACATTTTCAATATTGGCATCCATATCAGAAATCGTGGCCGCAACAGTTGCCAGAACACCGCGCTGATTCGCCACCTCGACACGCAAGTCAACCGGAAATTCATTGTCAATGTTATCTTCCCACTGCACATCAATCCATTTTTCAGGCAGGTTTTTATATTCTGCCACATTCTTGCAATGCTCATTATGGACAACAATACCGCGGCCGGTACTGACAAAACCCAGGATCGGATCACCCGGTATGGGACGACAACATCTGGCAAAATTGACCAGTAAACCTTCTGTTCCACGAATGGCCAGCGGGCGTGCTTTTCCTTTCAGTGGTTGCTCGGTTTCTTCTTCCTGTTCAGGTACCAGTGCACGCGCAACCAGTAATGACAAACGATTCCCTAAACCAACATCCTCGAGTAAATCAGCAATGGAATCCATATGATATTCTGTCAGCAATTTATTCATATGTTCAGGCTCGATTTTATCAATTGATAGCCCGAACTCACCCAGTGATTTATCAAGCAAACGCCTTCCCAATGCAATCGCTTCATCATAACGCAGGTTTTTCAGATAATGACGTATATTGGCACGCGCCTTGGCAGTAATAACAAAATTCAGCCAGCTTGGGTTAGGCTTGGCGCCAGGTGCAGTAATAATCTCAACTGTCTGTCCATTTAATAATTCTGTGCGCAACGGTGAAAGTCGACGATCAATTTTGGCCGCGACACAACTGTTGCCAACATCAGTATGTACCGCATAGGCAAAATCAACGGCTGTTGCACCACGCGGCATTTCCATGATTTTACCTTTGGGAGAAAACACATAAACTTCATCGGGGAACAGATCAACCTTGACGTTTTCCAGAAATTCGAGTGAATCACCTGCGCCTTTTTGCATCTCCAGCAATTCACGTAACCATTCACGAGCACGTTGTTGTGGAACACTCGTTCCTCCATCACCACTTTTGTATAACCAGTGTGCCGCAATGCCGGCTTCTGCCACCTTGTTCATTTCTTCGGTTCTTATCTGAACTTCCATATGTACGCCAAA